>JANPNY010000385.1:0-16443 GCA_031427745.1 Chitinophagaceae bacterium
TTTGCAGAAAATGTTGTTGGAGGACTAAAAACCATGAGTGATGCAACAATTATTGGTAGTCCAACAGCCGGAGTGGAAACCGGCATGGATAATTTCAATATACCAGGTAATATTACTTTATGGTTGAGTGGAGGTAATTTGATGCTACCTAATGGTAAAAGTTTCATGCGGTTTGGGTATCAACCTGATATTAATGTTCGTCCAACTATTAAAGGTATACAGGCTGGAAAAGATGAAGTATTGGAAAGAGCGTTAAAATTTTTACAGACAGGAAAATAAACTTATGCTTATTACGAGTAAAATTTTTATTGAATGCAAAGTGACAAAGAATTAAATTCAGAAAGGCGAACGCACAACATGGGTATTGCTGCAAGTGCGGCCTGACGTTGTATCAATGGGCATTTTATCGCTATCAACATCAGCCGGGCAGGACAAGCAATGCTGGGCTTTTGGTTGTTAACTTTTACTTTTTTATCTTTAATCATCAGCGGTTCCGGGCAGGACTAGCAATGAATGCCACACCTGCAGCAATACCTGATCGTTCTGCGATCCGGTTTACCATGGAGCAGCCGATCCGACAGTTATATGGAATCAAAAAGAATAAAAATGGTTTATGTTTTATACTAACTGTCTGGCAAATGTCAAAGGGCTCGATGGTGTAAGCTGGCTGAATGGTGTAAAGACAATCGACATAGTGCATTATGCCGGATTTTCCACCGGCATTATTGGTTTTCAACTTTGTCATTATCGCAGCTCCACAAGTGTCGATATAAAATCTTTGTATATCAGGGAAACACAATAAATTGTAATTGTAAATTTTTAAACGATTAAATAGAAGCATGAAGAAAAATACATTAAAAACCGGTATCCTTGTTTGGACCATTTGTTGTTTAATTACAGGGAATGCCATTGCACAAACCCCCACTTTAAATTTAGACTTTACAAGGTCCGGCGCCAGTGTAAGTCCTATGTTGTATGGCCTGATGACAGAAGAAATCAATCATGCGTATGATGGAGGTTTATATGCGGAGTTAATTCGTAACAGGATATTTAAAGACAATAAAACCACACCGGAAGCATGGAGTTTAGTTAAGGATGGTTCCGTATCCAGTGCAGCAATAAAATTAATGGCAGCTGTAGAAGAAAATATTCCTTATGATGAGCAGCGCCATGCCATCAACGGGGCACTTCAAACATGCTTAAGGCTTACTGTTGAAAAAGCCGGAGGGCGTGTTGGCATTGCAAACGAAGGGTATTGGGGCATACCTGTAAAACCTTCTACCACCTATAACGCTTCATTTTATATAAAAGGAACAGGCCGTACAGAACCTTTTCGCTGGCCCTGGGAACCGAAACCCACAACGCCTCCGCTTCCTGACATAGAAGACAATGCAGCAGGGCCGATCACCGTTTCAATTGAAAGCAATGATGGAAAAACGGTGTTTGCTTCAGGGACAATCAATCTTGCAAAAAGCATCTTTTGGAAAAAATATGCCTTAACATTAACAACCAAAGCTGATGTAAAACCTACGACAGATGCAAGGTTTGTAATTACTACAGATCGTGTGGGTGAGTATTACTTTAACCTTGTGTCATTGTTTCCGCCTACATACAATAACAAACCCAATGGCTTCAGGCCAGAGCTTATAAAAATGATGGCCGATATGAAACCAAAGTTTTTACGTTTTCCCGGCGGAAATTATTTGGAAGGTCCGTTAATTACAGATGCCTTTCCATGGAAAACAACACTGGGTTCGCTTGAACAAAGGCCGGGTCATAAAGGCTCCTGGGGTTACAGGGCTTCTGACGGATTAGGTTTGCCTGAATTTTTACAATGGTGCGAAGACATAGGCGCAGAGCCATTGTTAGCCGTGTATGGTGGTTATTCATTGAGCGGGGATCATATCGATGCCGGCCCGCTTTTACAACCTTATGTAGAGGATGCACTTGAGGAAATTGAATACGTGATGGGAGATGTAAATACATACTGGGGCGCTAAACGTGCAGCAGACGGGCATCCGGCACCATTTAAGCTAAGCTATATTGAAGTGGGTAATGAAGATTGGTTCGACAGAAGCAATAGTTATGATGGACGGTTTAAACAATTCAGGGCGGCTATTGAAGCGAAATATCCTCAGTTGCATGTGATCTCTTCCATTGCTGACACACAATATCCAGACCTGAAAATAACCGGCAACAAAAAGCCGGAAGTGGTAGATGAACATTATTACCGTGACTCCTGGGAGATGTGGCAGAACGCATCGCAATATGATGCTTATGATAGAAACGGCCCAAAAATATTTGTAGGAGAATGGGCCACCCGTGAAGGTGCGCCAACAACCAATTTAAATGCAGCGTTAGGTGATGCCGCCTGGATGACTGGCATGGAAAGAAACTCCGACCTGATCATTATGTCTTGCTATGCACCACTTTTTGTGAATGTAAACACAGCAACGGCAACAGCTCCCAAAGCATGGCAATGGGATTCTGATTTAATTGGCTACAACGCATTAAACAGTTATGGTTCTCCATCTTACTATGTTCAAAAATTATTCGGCAACTTACTGGGAGATAAAATTGTACCCATTACAGCTAACCATATTCCAACGCAACCAAAGCCACTTACAAAAAGAGACAGTGCGGATGGAATAAAAGCAGCACCGCAGGTACCTACTGTTTTTTACAGCGCAACAATGGATGAAAAATCAGGCACCGTGTATCTTAAACTGGTTAATACAACCGGCAAAAAACAGCTGGTAAACATTAACCTCAATGGTGTTGCTACAATTTCACCGCAAGCAACCCTGTTAGTGATTAAAGGCAGTAAGCCGGAAGACACAAATACAATTATGGAACCCGAAAAAATTGTACCGGTAAGTTCCGCAATAAGCGGCGTTGCTTCTAAATTTAAAAGAACACTAGACCCATATTCTGTAAGCGTGTTTCAAATGCAAGTGAGTAAATAACTGAACTATTTTTAAAACATACAACAGCTGATACAGCAATGAAAAGCAAACTTATTCTATCAACCATTTTATCCTGCTATCCTTCACCTCATTTTCGCAGGATAAAAAGTTTTACATCTTCCTCAGCTTCGGGCAATCCAATATGGAAGGCAATGCGCCGGTAAGACCGGTAGATACGATAAATGTTGACTACCGTTTCCAGGTAATGGAAGCGGTAGATTGCCCTGATCTTAACCGAACAAAAGGCCATTGGTACACTTCAATACCGCCCCTATGTCGTTGCCACACCGGTATCACCATTACCGATTTTTTTGGAAGAACAATGATTGCCAATTTGCCGGAAGATGTAAGAGTAGGCATTGTTTTATAATGAAATAATAGATTATAAAACTGCTAGGCATATTAATTTGGATAAACCGGAGTTGTATGAGCAATTGGTGAATATTCCACCAACACCAGACCAGCTGGAGTTTACTAAAAAGCTAATGGCATTTGCTAAAACCGGCGATGCTAAATTAATTGGCCGGCTTCCGCTAACAAAAGAAGAAGACAAAGGCAGGATGCTGATTGCTACCAATTATGCCAAAAAGATGGCGGCAGATATGCGGCTCATTAATCCGTTTATTTATGAAGATCATCCCAATCATAAAGTAAATGTTTGTGCAAGAAAAGTTTCTGAGTTATACCATTTAAGCAATGAGCAAAAAGGTACGCAGATTATCTTTAGTGATATTGGCACACCAAAACCGGATGCGTTTAATATTTATGATGCGTTGAAAAATAAGTTGATAACTGATTTTTCAATACCTGCTAATCATATCACTTTCATACATGACTGGACGGACAGGCAAAAGCCAGAAATGTTCCGGAAAATGAATAGTGGTGAGATAAGGATTTTATTGGGCAGTACAGAAAAAGCAGGCACCGGATTAAATGTTCAGCGAAATGTTATAGGGATGCACCATTTAGATATTCCCTTACTTCTCTCAAAACAAACTGCCTGATTTCGGAAAAGAAAGCCTTTGGTTTTTGTAATTTTAGTCGCATTTAAAAAAATGATAACACCGTATTTATTTCAGATAGTGTTGCATAATAGCTCTTCGATTTCTATCCTCAGGAGTTGTAAATATTATCAACTCAAACAAAACCCCAAAATGATGTTAGTAACTGGTGCATTAACGTGTTGGATATTTACATAATTTTGTTCACAACTTTAGGGGTGCCGGTAAGGCTGAGATTAAACCCTACGAACCTGATGCAGGTAATGCTGCCGAAGGGAAAAGTAGAAACATACTTTCACATTCGCCATTCCTGAAGTTTCATTAAATCTATACAAGGAATGGAAATTACTTTCAACAATCATCTACAACAAATCAAAGAGCAAAGCTCTGTTCAAATTATTATTAATGATTTGATAGGAGAAAAACAAAAAGGAATTGCTGTGGCAGTTAATGAAACCGTTGTGCCTAAAGCAAAATGGGAAAGTTATGAGTTGCAGCCAAATGATAAAGTATTGGTGATAAAAGCTACGCAGGGCGGTTAAAGCCCCCAGCCCCAAAGGGGAGTAAAGCAGAGTTCCTTTCTTGTTGAATTAAGATAGAAAAGCAAAATGTGTTATTACAAAAGATAAATTATAAACCAAAGCCCGGCCTCCATCTCCTTTGGAGAGGGACCGAGGGTGAGGCTTCACTTCAAAAATAGTTATATGAAAAAAACAGACAAAGCACCCGAACAGCAAACCATATCCACCGCTCCTTTTGCTGGTTCAAAAAAAATATATGTGCCGGGAAGCCTGCATAAAAATATTAAAGTGGGCATGCGTGAGATTACGCTTTCCCCCACCAAATTAACAGGTGGCAAAACGGAAGATAACGCCTCGGTAGTTGTGTATGACACCAGTGGCCCTTACACGGATGAACAGGCAACAATTGACATAAAGAAAGGCTTGCCCCGTTTGCGTGAGCAATGGATATTGGATAGAAATGATGTAGAGCAGTTAGAAGAGGTTTCATCTGATTATGGCAGGGAACGTAAAGAAGATGTATCGTTGGATGCACTTCGGTTTGAGCATATAAAAAAACCATTGCGTGCAAAATCGGGTGGCAATGTAAGCCAGTTGCATTATGCAAAAAAAGGAATCATTACTCCTGAAATGGAATACATCGCCATCAGGGAAAACCAGCACATTGAAGCATTGAAATATAAACTGAACGGCCAATATGAATTATTAACGCAACAACATGCAGGTAACAGTTTTGGAGCTAATACGCCTAAAGGATTAATAACTCCCGAGTTTGTGAGAGATGAAGTAGCCGCTGGCCGGGCAATTATTCCTGCCAACATCAATCACCCGGAATTAGAGCCGATGATTATCGGCAGAAATTTCCTGGTAAAAATTAACGCTAATATTGGTAATAGTGCAGTCAGCAGCAGTATTGAAGAAGAAGTGGAAAAAGCAGTGTGGGCCTGCCGTTGGGGTGCTGATAATATTATGGATTTATCTACCGGAAAAAATATTCACGAAACAAGAGAATGGATTATCCGTAACTCACCGGTGCCAATTGGTACTGTTCCAATCTACCAGGCTTTGGAAAAAGTGGATGGCAAACCGGAAGACCTTACCTGGGAAATTTATCGGGATACTTTAATTGAGCAGGCAGAACAAGGCGTTGATTATTTCACCATTCATGCCGGAGTTTTGTTGCGGTATATTCCAATGACTGCAAAAAGATTGACAGGCATTGTTTCCCGTGGTGGTTCTATCATGGCTAAATGGTGTTTAACTCACCACAAAGAAAATTTTTTATACACTCATTTTGAAGAAATATGCCAGATCATGAAGCAATATGATGTTTCATTTTCTTTGGGTGATGGTTTGCGTCCGGGCAGTATTGCTGATGCAAATGATGAAGCACAGTTTGCTGAATTAAAAACACAGGGTGAACTTAATAGAATTGCCTGGAAACATGATGTACAGGTAATGAATGAAGGCCCCGGCCATGTACCCATGCACCTGATAAAAGAAAACATGGAAAAACAATTGGAGTATTGCAAGGAAGCGCCGTTTTATACTTTAGGCCCTTTAACTACAGACATTGCACCGGGTTACGATCATATTACCTCTGCCATTGGCGCTGCAATGATCGGATGGTACGGAACTGCAATGCTTTGTTACGTTACTCCCAAAGAACATTTGGGATTACCCAATAAAAAAGATGTAAAGGATGGAGTGATTACTTACAAAATTGCTGCACATGCTGCTGACCTGGCAAAAGGCCATCCCGGTGCACAATACAGGGATAATGCATTGAGCAAAGCAAGATTTGAATTCAGATGGGAAGACCAGTTTAATTTATCATTGGATCCTGATACGGCCCGTGAATTTCACGACGAAACATTGCCTGCCGATGGTGCAAAAGTTGCTCACTTCTGTAGCATGTGCGGTCCAAAATTTTGCTCCATGCAAATAACACAGGAGATAAGAGATTTTGCCGAAAAGGGTATGCAGGAAAAATCAGCAGCGTTCATTGAAAACGGGAAAGAAATTTATCAGTAAGAAGATTTTTTTGGAACCAACATTTGTATTTCATAGCAGCATCGTTGTGTCACTCACTTGTACTTTCTGTAATTCTATTGAACAAAAAAAACCACCAAGACAAGAAAGCACTAAGATGTACAAAGCCTTATTGAAACTTTGTGTTCTTCGTGCCTTTGTGGTTCAAACAAAATTATGCTGATAGTAGTCTCAAACCCAACACCAGTAGCCAATGAAGCTACTATCATCAATGCCTTATTTGATGAAGGCTTAGAAGTATTGCATGTAAGGAAACCTGGTGCTGATATAAATGAATTAAGAGCACTAATTGAAAAGATACAATCAACATATCATCACCAGATTGCCATACATCAGCATCATGAAATAGCAAATGATTACGGAATAAAAAGATTGCATTTTACAGAAACGAAAAGAAAAGAAATGAGTGAAGAAGCATTGATACAATTAAAAGGCGACAAAAATATTTTATCAACTTCTATTCATCAAATTGAAGCATATAATACGTTGTCGGCTTGTTTTGACTATACTTTCTTCGGTCCGGTATTTAACAGCATTTCCAAGCAGGGATATACATCATCATTAAAAAATGATTTTGTATTTCCTGTGAAGGATAACCATCCGAAAGTGATGGCGATTGGTGGAATTGAGGCAACAAATATTCAGAAGGCGATGGACATGCAATTCAATGGAGCAGCAGTATTAGGAACAATCTGGCAAAAACCCGGTGAAAGTATTCAACAATTTAAAGCAGTACAAAAAGCATGGGAGCAAACAGGCCGATAGTATTAAGTATTGCAGGTTTAGACCCTTGCGGAGGTGCAGGGATACTGGCAGATATAAAAACATTTGAACAGCACAGAGTATATGGCTTAGGCATTAACACAGCTCAAACAGTACAAACAGAAAATGATTTTATTTCAATCAAATGGGAAACTGAAAATGATATTTTAAAAGCAGTAGATACCATGTTATCGCATTACAATGTAGAAGTTGTAAAAATAGGAATAATAGAAAATATATTGGTATTGAACAACATTGTTTCATTCATTCATAAAAAAAATAAAGCCATCAAAATTGTGGTAGATACGGTTATCAAATCAAGTAGCGGTTTTAATTTCTGGAATGAAACAACGAATGAACAACTACTGTTTGAAACCTTGTCAAAAATCTTTTTAATAACCCCAAATTACAATGAAGCATTACAACTAATACCATCTGCCAATGCAAAAGAATCAGCAGAAAAATTATCAGCTTATTGCAATGTATTATTAAAGGGTGGCCACAACAATGAAGAACTGGCCGTTGATTATTTGTACATGCAAAACGATATTGAAAAAATGGAAGGCAACACAAATAATACCTATGCAAAACATGGTTCTGGTTGTGTGTTGTCTGCCGCCATCACCGCAAACCTTGCATTGGGTTTTGATTTGGTTAGCTCATGCAAAAATGCAAAAAAATACATCGAACAATTTTTATCAAGTAACCATACTTTATTAGGATACCATTATGTTTAGAAAACTTCAATACATATCACAAGGCGCAACAGCAAGCGAACAATTAAATAATATTCAACAGGCTTTGGACGCAGGTTGCAACTGGATACAGTTGCGTTTTAAAAATGCAACAACTGATGATATAACCGCATTAGCAAAACAGGTAAAAAAAATCTGTACTCATTATACAGCAACGTTTATCATTAACGACCATCCGCATATTGCCCTAGCAGTAGATGCTGATGGGGTGCATTTGGGATTATCAGATTTGTCTGTCAGCGAAGCAAAAAAAATAGTTGGTACAGATAAAATAATCGGAGGCACAGCAAATACTTTAGAACATGTGCTGCAACGGGTGGAAGAAGGTTGTAATTATATTGGATTAGGCCCGTTGCGATTTACAACAACCAAAGAAAAACTTAGTCCTGTATTAGGTTTACAAGGCTATAAAAATATCATAGATGAGTTGGCAGCACGGCAAATTCAAATACCTGTGTATGCTATTGGTGGAATTGTTTTAGAAGATATTGAAGCCATCATGCAAACAGGCGTGTATGGTGTGGCGGTGTCTGGCATCATCACCCATCATCCTGATAAAAAATTATTAATGCAACAACTCAATACATTTTTATATGAAACAGTTAACCATAGCAGGTAAAGTATTTCAGTCACGGTTGTTTTTGGGAACAGGCAAATTTGGTTCTTCTTTGCAAATGGAAGAAGCCATATTGGCGTCTGAATCAGAAATGGTAACGGTGGCTTTAAAACGGGTAGATTTAGAAACAGACACGGATGCTTTATTGTCGCACCTAAACCATGTGCACATTAACTTATTACCCAATACATCCGGTGTCCGTACTGCTAAAGAAGCGGTACTGGCGGCACAATTAGCAAGAGAAGCATTGGAAACAAACTGGGTAAAATTAGAAATCCATCCCGACCCCAAATATTTAATGCCCGACCCGATTGAAACATTAAAAGCCACAGAGGAATTAGCAAAGCTGGGCTTTATTGTATTGCCTTACATTCATGCCGACCCTGTTTTATGCAAACGCCTGGAAGATGCAGGCACCGCAGCCGTAATGCCTTTAGGCTCACCGATAGGAAGCAATAAAGGACTGAAAACATTTGATTTTTTACAAATCATCATCGAACAAAGCAATGTGCCGGTAATTATTGATGCAGGTATTGGTGCACCGTCTGATGCTGCATTGGCAATGGAAATGGGTGCAGATGCTGTATTGGTAAATACGGCAATTGCCATTGCAGGAAATCCAACTCAAATGGCAATCGCTTTCAAACTGGCTGTGCAGGCTGGTCGTATGGCTTTTGAAAGTAAACTGGCTAATAAAGTAAATCATGCCATTGCATCAAGTCCATTAACCCAATTTTTACATGAGCCAGTTTAAAGACATATACGATACTTACTCGTGGGATGATGTGCAATCATCCATCATGAATAAAACAACAAGTGATGTGGATGCTGCACTGGCAGCTACACACAGAACATTGGAAGATTTTAAAGCGCTGATATCGCCTGCCGCAACTCCTTATTTAGAACAGATAGCACAGCTCAGTCATCAGCTTACCCAAAAACGTTTTGGCAAAACAATACAACTATTTGCACCTATGTATTTAAGCAATGAGTGCAATAATATTTGTACCTATTGCGGCTTTAGTTTGGATAATAAAATAAAACGGAAGACATTAACGGCTGCTGAAATCTTGCAGGAAATTAATGTCATCAAACAACATGGCTTCAATCATATTTTATTGGTAACAGGCGAATCAAATCATACGGTGCATGTAGATTATTTTTTAAATGCCATTGAAATTATAAAGCCGCATTTTGCCAACATTTCCATCGAAGTACAACCTTTATCGCAGGATGAATATGCACAATTGCAACGTGCCGGAGTATATTCTGTTTTAGTGTACCAGGAAACCTATCACAAAGAAAAATACAAGGAGTATCACCTCAAAGGAAAAAAATCAAATTTTTATTATCGCCTTGAAACCCCCGACAGGATTGGGCTTGCCGGAATGCATAAAATTGGCTTAGCAGCTTTATTGGGATTAGAGGACTGGCGTACCGATTCTTTTTTTTGTGCATTGCATTTAGATTATTTACAAAAAACATATTGGCAAACAAAATATTCCATTGCCTTTCCACGCATTCGTCCGGCAGAGGGAGTTGATATATCTAACTATCATATCAACGATAAGGAACTGGTGCAATTATTATGTGCTTACCGCTTATTAAATGAAGAGGTAGAAATATCAATTTCTACAAGAGAATCAGAATTGTTCCGAAACAATTTAATTAAACTGGGTACTACTACAATGAGTGCAGGTTCTAAAACAAACCCAGGCGGTTACAGTGTGGATGAAGATTCCTTAGAACAATTTGAAATAAGTGATGAACGTACACCTGCACAGGTTGCATCCGTTATTTCGGCAAGTGGTTACGAACCAGTTTGGAAAGATTGGGATAAAACATTTTAAGCATGGCAAATTTTACGATTGAAGAAATACAACGATACAGCCGCCAATATATGTTAGAGGAGATTGGCGTTGAAGGTCAAATAAAAATTAAGCAGGCAAAAGTATTAGTGGTTGGTGCAGGTGGTTTAGGCTGCCCGGTATTGCAATACTTAGGTGCAGCAGGCATTGGCACTCTTGGCATCATTGACTTTGATAAAGTAGAAATACATAACCTTCACCGGCAGATATTATTTACAGCCGATGATATTGGCAAACCCAAAGCACCAACAGCAGCACAAAAAATAAACGCAGCTAATCCAAATGTATCCTGTACTGTTTTTAATGAATTGTTGCAGGAATCCAATGCAGCAAATATCATTTCACAATTTGATATTGTGGTGGATGGCTCAGATAATTTTTTAACCCGTTACCTGGTGAATGATGTTTGTGTGCAATTGAACAAGCCATTGGTATATGGTAGCATATTAAAATTTGAAGGTCAGTTGGCCGTATTTAATTATAAAGGAAGCAAAAACCTGAGAGATATTTATCCGGAACCTCCTAACCCTGAAGATGTACCAAGTTGCAATGAAAATGGCGTAATGGGTTTTGTACCGGGTATTATAGGGGTTTATATGGCAGGTGCAACAATTCAAATTATATTAGACAAATACAATAATAACAGTTTATCACTTTTTAATTTTAATGAGTTTAGTATTTTAAATATCAAAATGTAAACATTCATTAAAGTAAATGGAATTAATAACACAATCAACAATAACTTGCCCGGCGTGTGGACATAACAAGACAGAAGAAATGCCAACTAATGCCTGCCAATATTTCTATGAATGTGAAAACTGCAAAACGGTATTGAAACCAAAGCAAGGTGATTGCTGTGTCTATTGCAGCTATGGTACTGTAAAGTGTCCACCAATGCAGGAAGGAAAACATTGTTGCTAATTCATTTCCACTAAAGCATTATTAATAAAATCATTTGGGCATTCCCCTACGGGTCGGGCTTTCCGCTGCAATCTTTTTTGAAACAAAAAAGGATTTCCGCTGCAATCCCTAATGCAAAGGCAGTGATGTCAGCCTTTACGGATTTAATTACCCACAAGCACGTTTGTAAAGTGTCCTTTCACGATGCAGGATGAATTTCCTAATGCCTACAGGCAACCTCCTTCATTTCACTTCGTTCGTTCCGTAAACTACACTTCACTTGCTCATTCAGTCGGTAGCCTTTCAGCAATCAACAGTATCCTTCTATTGACACAGCAGCAGCATCCCTAAGCCTCCCACAAGCCTTGACTGGGAAGCCGCAAACCATCGCACCCAACATCATTAATAACAGCTTTTAATTCAGCAATAGGCAATTCACAAATCGAAAGTAGTTTTTAGAAATCTCAACAGTGGGCTTCGGGTGGAAATCAAAAACAAATATTACACAAAGTTACGGCCAGCCAAAAAAAATCCAAATAAACCAGGCTAAACAAGTCGGCTCAACAGTATCTCACCCACTCTCTTTTTTTTATTTTTTACGTCTAGTTCTGTGATAGAAAATCTATCTAAAAAAATAAAAATAAGGCTTCCGCAAATATCTTGAAAAGTAGTACTATGGTTTTTATTTGGTTTTTGTTTGGACTTAGGCCGTGGTGATGCTGCATATTTATTTTATCATTTTTAAAATTTTATGTTATGTATCATTTATTCTGTTACACTGCTTCTTGTCAGGTTTGGGTTTACGCTGCTAATGGTTGGCATATTTATGTTAGTCATGGCGTTGTTATTGGTCGTTATCGTTATCCGCCTCCAGGTTCTAAGCGTTGGTTAGCAATGCTTCCTTAGTTTTAGCCCAGCGGGGCTTTTTTTTTATGACCCTCAAAGTTTTACTGCTAAGCCCAAAGCGGCTAAGCAGTAAAACAAATACAGCCGCCATTGCAGCATATTTTTTTAAATTGATATAGTTTAAAAAGCATTTAAAAAAATAAGCAGCAATATCCCAACGCTTCTTTAAGCGGTGGCTTACGCCGTTCTGTTTTTTTGCAATTCCACTGCGTTCTATTGCAAAGTATCTTGGGCTAATTTGTCTGCAGTTACAGCAGCCTACAAAATAAAAACCACGCCAATAAGGCTTTGCCGTTATTGCCATGGTTTTGCCATTCCTTCGCTACCCCGCAGTCCGTCGGCTATTTTATTATTTTTTAGTATCGGTGGCTTCGCCTTTCTGTAGTGAAAAAAATAATAAAGCCTCCTCCTCATCTATAGCCCGGTCGCTACGGCGGTTTTCCCACTAAGATTAGCATTAAAGTCTAATCCTAACAAATACTGCCTTTGCGTTGAAATCTCAATGGCCCTTCTACCCCTGGCTTCTGACTGATCTTCCAGGTTAATTTGTTTCATAATACCCGTTAGTCGGCCAGTTAATCGGGAATCAGAAAATTGTTTCATTATTTGTGAAAGTGCAAGCCTTACAGATTTGGCAGCTGCAGCAGAGCCGCCAAATTCATTCATATTCTCTCTGGTTCTTATGAACGCTGGATCGCTGTTTATTTGTCCTGCAGATGGTCCGCCAGCCATGCTTGCAAAATCGCCCTGCAACCCTTTAATTTTGAAATGACGAACGCCATCCATTGTGCCGTTGTATTTTACTAAACCTGTTAGTCTAGCCATAATTGATAAATATTTGTATATCAATAAGTAATACAATGCTATTCAATGCTATCGAACCATATTTTGTCGAAACACATTATAAAATATCCCTGATATTGGATGGGGACAGTATTATGGTTCAAAATATCTTTTCTAAAAAAGAAAAGGAAATTCGTTTGTATGGGCTTGATGCTCCGGAGAATAAAAGAAATAGAAAGCATTATGAAGACGAAAAAAAATCCAGATTGGCTGGTGAATTTTTAATTCAGTTAGGGAAAAGATCAACAGATTTTGTTTTGTCACTAATACCACCCGGCATTAACATTACAATAGTAACGGAGGAGAAATATTTTTACGATTATTACAATCGGCAATTGGCACATCTTATATTGCCCAATGGCAGCTGTTTAAATGAAATTTTGGTGAGAGAAGGCTATGCAAAAACTATGTCAGAGTACTACTGCTCCAACCTCAAAAAATACCAGGAACTAAATTTCCTTGCAATGCATTCTGGTAAAGGGTTGTATGCATTTACTAGCAACTTTTAAAATGTTTACCCTATGTTTACCCCAAAATGAAAGAAGCCTTGTAAATAATTAATTTACAAGGCTTTAGTGTATAAAAGTGTGAACCGGATTGGATTCGAACCAATGACCCTCAGCTTAGAAGGCTGATGCTCTATCCAACTGAGCTACCGGTCCAAATGTTTCTAATCAATGACTCCCTCAATTAAAATTAGTCGTCAATGATTTTTAAAAATGTGTGCAAATATAGGGGTAATTAAGCTTTTTGAGCGGCAAAAATTAATATAAAATCAGCCTTCTGCGTTTTACAGCAGCTCCACTACCTCTTCTATTGATTTCGATGCACCTGTAAGGGAAAGCAACTTGCCGATTACGTTTTCCACAATAGCATCAGGACAACTTGCCCCACTGGTGATTAATATTTTTATGGGCGAACTGTTGGGTAAAAATTCATTGGTGGTCAGCTCCTGCTTTGCATGAAAATTGAAATGTACTATTTGATTGGCCGAAATAATTTTATCTGCATTGTCAATGTAATAAGTAGGCAACTTTTCTTCACATAATTCTACCAGGTGACTGGTGTTGCTGCTGTTGTAACCGCCCACAACAATGGCAAGGTGGGCTGCAGCTTCAAGCAGGCCAAAAACAGCACTTTGATTATCGTTGGTGGCATAGCAAAGTGTATCCCGTGTTTCGGCAAAACGCTCTTCCAGATTATTGTCGGTTAGTTGATGGGTATCAATCATAACCTGCTTTAAATAATCGGCAATAGCTTGCGTATCGCTGGCTAGCATGGTCGTTTGGTTTACCACACCGATTCTTTCAAAATGCCTGCTGGCATCAAATCCATCGGAATAACGATGGGCAAATTCTGTGTAAAATTCCGCAGCGCTTTTTTCGCCGCTGATATACTTTCCCAACGCAATGGCCTCTGTCATGTTATTAACCACTACCGTGGGTGTATTTGCAGCTGCGTGAGAAAAGGTGGCCCTAGTTTCTTCGTGCGATGGTTTGCCATGAACAATCACCGTATAATTTTTTTTAGCAATCTGTTCACTGCGGTTCCACACTTTTTCTACAAAAGGGCAGGTAGTATTGTATTGGGCTGTTTTTATACCAATTGCATTCAGTTTTGCTTCAATGGCGAGTGTGGTTCCAAATGCAGGAATGATTACCACATCATCGCTGGTAAGAGTTTCAAAAGGCACTAATTGGTTGCCTTGTGTGTCCTGCAAAAACTGAACGCCCCGCTCCTGCAAATCGGCATTTACCTGTGGGTTGTGGATCATTTCGCTTAACAGGAAAATTCGTTTGCCTTCATTTTCTTCAATGGTTTTAAAGGCAATATCGATGGCATTTTCTACGCCATAACAAAATCCAAAATGACGGGCCACATAAATGTGCAGATTGCCAAAGTCGAGCAATGTTGGCGTGAAGTCTTTTTTCATTTTATCTGCTGCCTTTCGCTTATTTTTTACAGCAGTTATTAAAGGACTCCGGTATATTATTGGTACATTAAATTGTTTCATTGTAACTAGTATAACAGGCTCAAAGGTAATTGGTTGTTGCTGATTTAGCAGTTGCCCCTAATTTTTAAAAGTGGCTGCTATCATTAATGCCGGGCTTTGCACTGCCATCGAAAACCTAGCCCCGACAGCAGCGGAAAGCCCACAGCTGAGGCCTTGTGCAGGGGGCTGTGGCGAGGACTTGCAGCGAATGGCGGGAACACAGCAAGGCTTTAAACTAGTGTTGAGCTACAAAAAAATCAATTGATGGTTTTAGTTTTTCCAACTTACTTTTGAAAGGATTAATTGATTATTGTAAGATGATGTATTGTAACAAAACTTTTACCCAATAAATAAATGACCACCAATACTTTTAAAAAAGCAAGCTGGATTGTTAATACCGATGTGTACGAAGTAAACCTTCGCCAATATACCACCGAAGGCACCTTTAATGCTTTTGCGAATGAGCTGCCAAGGTTAAAAGAAATGGGCGTTAGTACATTGTGGTTTATGCCTATTACGCCCATTTCTGAAAAGAATAAAAAGGGTAGTTTGGGCAGTCAGTATGCTTGCAGCGATTACACCAGTATCAGTCACGAATTTGGCACACTGGCAGAATTTAAAAGCCTTACGAACCTTGCACACGAAATGGGTTTTAAAGTGATAATAGATTGGGTGGCCAACCATACCGGATGGGATCATGTGTGGACAAAAATTCATCCGGAATATTACAAGATAGACCCGGAAACCAACGACTTTAAAAGAGCGAGTGGTATGGATGATATTATTGAACTGGATTTTAAAAACCCGGATTTGCGCAAAGCCATGATTGATGCGATGCAATATTGGGTTACCGAATGTGACATTGATGGCTTTAGGTGTGATCTTGCTTTTTGGGTAGAACTTGATTTTTGGCTGGAGGCCAGAATGACGTTGGAGAAAACAAAAATATTGTTTTGGCTGGCAGAAAATGATGCTATTGAAAACCCACAATACTACCAGGCTTTTGATGCCTGCTACTCATGGACATGGATGCACAAAACGGCATCTTTTTATAAAGAACACTGGGATGTTGACAGCCTGAAAAATATTTTATATCACTATAATTCTATTGGAGATAACAGCGCCATTAAGCTGTGGTTTACAGCCAACCATGATGAGAACAGCTGGAACGGTACGGAATATGAAAAATATGGAGATGCTGCCAAAGCCTTTGCAGTACACAGTTTTACGTGGAATGGTATTCCACTTATTTACAGCGGG
>JANPNY010000386.1:0-3043 GCA_031427745.1 Chitinophagaceae bacterium
GTGGTGAAGCACTAATGATGTTAGTGATGCTTTATTGGTTTGGGCTAAATGATAATCCGATAATGAAATAAACTTTCAGCAATAGCCACAATATCAGTTTTGCCAACAACTACCAGCTTATCTCCGGAGTGGTCGTAACCATAAATAGGATAATCAGCAGCAAGGCTGAGGTAGGTATCTACCAAAGAAAATTTTCCACGCTGTGTGATAAGATCAAAAATGGTGGGCTCAAAAACTACCACACAACTGTAAGCCTTCGGTGTAAGATCAGGCTTGTCAATCGATATTCTCTTTTCTCCTGTCAGGCTATTCATCCAGCCACACAGACGGCTTTCTTCATCAAATAAAAAGTTACGGGTGCTTTTTCTACCGGTGATACCAAATGAAATAAGTGCTTTTTTTTCTTGATGAAAAGCAATCAAATCATGCAGGTTTAGGTTCGTTAAAAAATCTGCATTGAGCGTAATAAAAGGCTGATCATTTTGCAAAAGGTCTTTTGCTTTTAATAAGCCACCACCGGTTTCCAGTACTTCATCGGTTTCATCACTGATGGCTACGCTGCTCCCCCAGCCATTATTTTCTTTTACTGCATGTACTACCTGGTCAGCAAAATGATACACATTTATCACCACATCATAAATTCCGTACTGCTGTAAATATTCAATGTTGCGTTGCAGTAACGATTTGCCATTTACCACCGCCAATGCTTTCGGATGACTATCTGTCCACGGTTTAAACCTTGTCCCCAATCCTGCGGAAAAAATCATTGCCTTCATAACACTTTCCAGTTTTTTTTATTCTGATGATTCAATTCAATTTTTACTTTAAATTTATTTCGCAGATGGCGTGCAACTGCTTCTGCTGCATATACACTCCTGTGCTGTCCACCGGTACATCCAAAATTGATGGCGAGATGTTCAAAATCTCTTTTAATATAATCCTGCACAGAAATATCGATGATGCTGTACACACTGTTTAAAAAATCCGGCATTTTGGTTTGCTGATCTAAAAAATCTTTTACAGGTTTATCCAAACCAGATAAATGTTTATAGGCATCAAACCTGCCAGGATTAAGAATGCCCCTCATGTCGAATACAAAGCCACCACCGTTGCTGGTTTCATCTGCCGGGTAGCCCGTTTTGATAAACGAAAAACTGTTGATGCTTACCAGCAATGGAGTTTCATTCGTTGCCTGCACGGGTGTAAATTCCTGTATCACTTCGTCACTGGTGCAGAGCTCCAAAACCTTTTTAAACTCGGGCAATGCTATGCCCACATTATTGTGGGCAATAAACCATTTAAGGTTATGCAATGCCAACGGAATACTGGTTAAAAAATGAGCCTTGCGTTCAAATAATCCCCGGAATCCATAAGCACCCAACACCTGCAGCAAACGTATCAGCACATAGCCATTATACTGTGTGCGAAAAACTTCCCTATCGATTGGCTGCTCTATTATTTTTTCAAAAGCATCCATATAATCATCCAGTAATTGTTGCTTCCACTCGTCATTTAAGCTGGCTCTTGCCTGCCATAGTAAAGAGGCAACATCATATTGCGGAGCTCCCTTCATGCCGCCCTGGTAATCTATAAAATAAACTGCCGCTTCTGCGTCTTCATCTACTGAAGGAGCAACCATTATATTCCTGCTTTGAAAATCACGGAACATAAAAAATTTATACTCGGTGTGGGAGAGATAATTACTAAGTGCCTCAAAATCTTTTATCAGCTTTTGCTTATCGTAGGGCCTGCGCAAGGCATCTAAAAAGTAATATTTAAAATACAATAAATCGGCCATAATGGCTTCTTTGCCAAAGGAGCTATTGGTAAGACATTTTTTATAATCCAGCCCTTCGTGACCCTTAATTTGTAATTGTGCCAACTGCTGAAGACTTTGTTTGTACAGGTTATAAACCTCCTCAGTAAATCCTTTTTGCTCCAGCTTATCCAGCAACGAAACATTACCAAAATCTTCCTGTATATAAATAGTACGATTGCTGTTTACGCATAAAATTTTAGGGGTGCGTAATTGCTTTGCGGCAAAGTGCCCTGAGAAGTAAATGAAGCTTTCATTCTCTTGTATATTGGCGCCATAGGTTGCAATGAAATCTCCTTCTGTTGTATGCAGCCGAAAGTAATGCCTTTCGCTCCCCGCCTGCGGAAGTTTATCAATACTGTTGATGGTGGCACCCGAGAACGTTGCAAATAAATTTCCTATTTCTTCGATCGGTATTTGCATTGAGTTGTGATAGTGTTTTGGTAAAAATAGAATATTTGGATCAAACTCAAACCCGGGTTCGGCAAAGGGTGCATTTAAAATTAGCTACGCAGTATGGCTGCAAAAAAGCCCATATACACCGAATGATTGACCTCACCCCCAACCCCTCTCCGAAGCCCGCCCGGACAAGCCATTCGGACGGGGAGAGGGAAGCCTGGCTCTAAAAATTAGGCAACTCATTTTTATTGACTACCAGTAGGTTAGTAATGGTTTATATATAATTGTCCCCGGTTGGGGTCTCCACAATGAATGTTCGGAAGATTTTAGTCTTTTGTAGCACGTTGAAAAATATACGGTAAAATAATGTCACCCCTTCAGGGTTTCCTATAGGCTTGTGCTTATTCAGGCTATATTAATGTCAGCCTTTCAGGCTTTAAAATCCCGAAGGGATGATATTACTATAGAAAAATTAATTAATAATTGCGGAAACCCTGAAGGGGTGATATTAGGTTTTGTAAACATAAAATTCTTCCGCCCACGAAAAGCCTGGTATTGCGACAATTTGAAATGCACCCCTGCAAAGGGTGCATTTAACATTGACGCAGTGTATAAGAGGGTTGCCAACCTTCATAAAGGAACTTTGAACATTAAAAAGGTTGGCAACCCTTTGGAGAAATTTAGTCGCTGCCTATTTTGATAAAGGTTGCTTAAGCCCTTGCTATTGGAGTGCAAATGCAACGGCAGCTTGCACATGAATTAAAGTAGTATCAAAAACAGGAATGTCTACATCCGCTTGTTTAATAAGGATGGGTATTTCTGTACAAC
>JANPNY010000387.1:0-2035 GCA_031427745.1 Chitinophagaceae bacterium
GCCGGTAGCTGGCCTTTTGTGCTGCATTGTCTGCCGCTTCCATTTCTTTGGTTTGATACACATGTGTCCATTCACCCAGGTGGTGCTCTTCTATAAATTTTGTCCAGTCTGGCTTAAGGTTTTCTTTTGTATCGCCGGATAGCACACCGTACATTTTTACGCCATGCGCTTTCCAGCTGGCCTTGTAAATGGAGTCAAGCCGGGGCACTTCTTCTTTACAATGCCCGCAGTGAGGATCCCAAAAGCATACAATGGTATAATCCGCTTTTAAATTGTAAAGTGATGCTGCTTTGTTACTCGTATCAATCATTTCCAAATCGGCAGCTTTGGCGCCAATTAAATTCGCCATCAGCATATAGGCCCTGCGACTAATTGTTTCCTGTTGTTTTTCATTAAGCCAGCTGGTTAGCCCTTTGCTGTGGTACTTATTAAAGAGGTGAACAAATACTGCATCCTGCCCCATGTATTTTGGATTGATGTATTCGTCTGTAAGCCAGTTGAGCATAAACTTATACATCTCCGGGCTACTGCGTGCCAGCAATAACTGGTAATCTGCATCTCTAATAATGCTGTCTGCTTGCTGTACTATAATCTCCCTGTAATATTTTTCGTACTTGGGTAAAAAGAAAGGGGATCGGATAATGCGTTCGTCCATAAAAGTTACTCCATCCCAGTAATGCTTTTTGTAGTGGTAATAATTTTCAAGGGAGTCACTGTGTGTTCTTGGAGTGGCATGCAACAGCGGTGGTTCCTTCATGGCATTTAAGGTGGCCGCCATCATTGATTGTGGTTGGTTTCGGGTGATATTTTCCCTGTAATCGTTCAGTTCTTTATTCAGTTTACTATAGTTGGCTTCATGCAAGGCAGAGTCTTGTTTTGTACGGGATTGGGTGTAAGCAACCCGTTCCTGTTCCCAGGCCTTGCCTTTTTCGGCCATAAACTTTTGGTAATCCTGAAAAAGGATATTCTCTTTACTGCCGGTTATCACCGTTTTATTCAACAGGTCGGTACTGTCAATTTTAATATTGATGACTTGTTCCTTATCAATAAAAAAATCAACATATTTTGCTTTGCCCGGGAGAAATACTGCATAGATGCCGCCGGGTAACTTTCTTTTACCTTCAAAAATGGCAATGCCTTTATTATTGACAGCAGCCGAATCTTCCACATTAAAATTTTTACCATAATGATAGGTTAGGTAAGCTATGCCGTTGGTAAAGCCGGGGGCTTGCAAGGTTACTTTAAAACTTTGCGCATGGACAAATAACACAGTTACCATTAACAGGAAGGGTAAATATAGTCGCTTCATATTGAATTAATAAGGTTACAAAAATATCTAAAACGAATGGTTTAGCATCATATTATAATAGCTGCTAACAGAAAATTACAAATCGTTAACATAACAGACTATCTTATTTTTGCCAAAGTGAAAAGAAAAAAATATTTATTAGAAAAGGTATTGGTTACGGGCTATGCAGCCGAAGGTAAATCATTGGCTAAAATAGATGGGAAGGTGATATTTATAGCAGGCGCTGTGCCCGGCGATGTGGTAGATGTATTTGTAAGTACCAATAAAAAGGATTGGGGCGAAGGCAGTGCCACACATTTTTATGAATTATCCGCCGAGCGGGAGCAGCCGTTTTGCCAGCATTTTGGTACCTGCGGTGGATGCAAATGGCAAATGCTACCCTATCAAAAACAACTCGAGTATAAGCAGCAGGAAGTAGCGCAAAATTTCCGACGCATTGGCAAAATTGATTTGCCAGATATGTTACCCATCGTAGGCGGCGATGCCACAAAGTATTATCGGAATAAGCTGGAATTTACCTTTAGTAATAAAAGGTATTTAAGCAGGGAGGAGATAAAAAATATGCCACCAACGGCCTCCCCCAACCCCTCCAAAGGAGAAGCCTCCCCCAACCCCTCCAAAGGAGGGGCTTTGGTCTCTGCGGGTGGAAACCTATTTCAAAATAATGAGCAGCCAACTAAAGCTACTCAGCAAGAACCAATAAATTCTCAGTGTTTCCCAATACCC
>JANPNY010000388.1:0-18271 GCA_031427745.1 Chitinophagaceae bacterium
ACATCTACCCCATCAACTTCATAAAAACCATTAGCGACAGCACCACCCGTATCGCCGGAGGTAGCTACTAATACAGTAACTTTTTTTGATTGTTTTTTTACAAAATAACCAAGGCACCTGCTCATAAACCTGGCGCCAATATCTTTAAAAGCAAGTGTGGGTCCGTGATACAATTCAAGGGAAGAAATATTGTTTGTAATCCCCACCAGCGGAATATCGAAATTGACGGTTTCCTGCACAATTCTTTTTAACTCATCTGGCGGAATACAATCGCCTACATAGGGTGCTATTACCTGGTAGGCAATTTCTTCGTTGGATAAGCTGCTGATGTTTTTGATTAAATCAGCTGGTAAAGTGGGTATATGTTCGGGGAAGTACAGGCCTTTATCAGGTGCCTGTCCCTGTATGGTTGCTTCTTTAAAATTCACCATTGGTGACTGGCGATTGGTGCTGAAATATTTCATTGTATTGTAGTTCACGGGCCAATGACCTGCGTTATATTTTGTCGATTTTTAAAACCTGCTATTTATTAATCCGGTTATTATTTGTTTGCAATTGAATGGTTGAAAAAAAATGAAAAACGCCTTTTCTGATTACACTATTTCAATATGATTATTTGACAAAATGCTTAATCCTTCAACAATTTTACTCCCTCCATATTAATGGTAGTTACATAGCAATGATACGCCAAACCTATTCGCTCATAAATTTCCTTCATCACATTTTCAACCCGTATTGCAGTAGCTTCCTCTTTACTCAACATAAATAAAGAAGGGCCGGAGCCAGAGATACCGCCACCCAATGCGCCTGCTTCTTTGCATCTTTTTTTTACTTCATCAAACCCGGGAATTAAAATACTTCTTACGGGTTCTATTATTACATCTTCCAATGAGCGGCCCACCAATTCAAGATCATTTTTCATAAAGCCCGCCACCAGTCCGGCAATATTGCCCCATTGTTTAATGGCATCTTTCAGCAATACCTCTTTACGCAAAATCTGCCGGGCATCTTTGGTGCGCACTTCTATCTGAGGGTGTACAACTGTTACATATAATTCCGGTACAGGAATTACTACAATATCGAGCGGATGAATGCTTCGGATTAAAGTGATGCCACCATAAATACAAGGCGCAATATTATCTGCATGTTTTACACCAGATGCTACCTTTTCTCCAAACATAGCAAACCGAACCAAATCGGTTTTTGAAAAGACATTGCCCAACAAATGATTAGCAGCCACTACTGCACCAGCCGCACTTGCTGCGCTGGAACCAATGCCACTGCCGGGTTTTATTCTTTTATGGATGGTTACTTCAAACCCAATATTGCCATCCAGTTCGTTGATCATTTCTATCAAGGGAGCACCGGCGGTATTTTGTGCAGGATCAAGCGGCAATGGATAACCATCCGCACTATGGATAATGATTTTTTTTTCATCCAGCAGTTGTACCTCCATTATGTCATGGGGCTCATTCAGGCAAAGGCCTAATATATCGAAGCCACAAACAAGGTTGGCGACCGTGCCGGGAGCTGATACTTTTACATAAGTAATGTTAGGGTCCACTAACGGAGTTACTTTTTCAGTTTGTTCTTTAACCAAAGCACCGGTACTAATAGCTGCATTTTTACTTGATGGCATGATAAACGGTTAACAGGTTGTTATTTCTTTTGTGTAGAGAAAAAAAATGAAATTTAAATTCTTGCAGCCCTTATAACATCTGCAAAAACACCAGAGGCTGTAACATCTGCGCCAGCTCCGGCACCTTTTATTACCAATGGTTGTTGCACATATCTGTCTGTGTTAAATAGTACGATATTATCCTTTCCATACAGGTGGTAAAAATCATGCTGTGGCGGAATGTGCTGCAAACCAACTGTTGCTTGCTGCACACCGTTTATGGAGGGTGTGTACGATGCTACAAACTTTAATTTACATCCTGCAGCAGTTGCCTCATCAAAAAGCTTTTTAAAATGTGCTTCATGCTCTTCCATTGATTTATAAAAATCTTCTACAGAACCAATCATACATGCTTCTGGCATAAAGGAGTTGTTGGTAATGTCTTCCATTTCTATCACCTCCCCTGCTTCCCTTGCCAATATCATTATTTTACGCATCACATCTTTTCCGCTTAAATCAAGCCGAGGATCCGGTTCTGTGTAGCCCTCATCCTGCGCCTGCTTTACTACCGACGCAAAAGATTTTTTCCCATCATAATTATTAAAAACAAAATTGAGTGTGCCACTCAACACTGCCTCCATTTTTTTAATACTATCGCCACTACTTACCAAATCGTTTAATGTGCCGATGATGGGTAAACTTGCGCCCACATTGGTTTCAAATAAAAAGGGCGCATTATACTGGCGGGATAATTTTTTTAACTTAGTATAATATTCATAACCGGATGAGCAGGCAATTTTATTACAGGCAACCACCGCAATACTTTTATGCAGCAACTCATTGTAAATACCTGCCACTGTTTCGTTTGCTGTAACATCTGCAAAAACGGCATTGCGTAAATTCTTTGTTTTAATGGCTTCTACAAACTGCAGCATATCCATTTTTTCACCAAAATTTAAGTGTTGTTTCCAGCTATTTAAATCTATGCCGCCATCATTAAAATACATATGTCTGCTATTGGCAATACCAACAACGTTTATTCTTAAATGGAGTTTCTCCAGTAAATATTTTTGTTGTTGCTGAATTTGTGCCAACAGTTTTCCACCCACATTTCCTACCCCTGCAACAAATAAATTAACCTCTTTATAAACCGTTTCAAAAAACTCTTCGTGCAATACATTGATCGCTTTTTTTACATCATGGGTTGATATTACCGCTGATATATTTCTTTCGGATGAACCTTGAGCAATGGCTCTTACATTTACACCGTTGCGGCCAAGGTTACCAAACATTTTACCACTAATGCCCGGATGGCTTTTCATATTATCGCCTACCAATGCAACAATAGCCAAATCTTTTTCTACAATAATCGGATCCACCTTTTTAGTTTCAATTTCATAAGCAAATGCTTCATCAATGGCCCGCTGTGCGGCATCTGCATTGGCTAAATCAATTCCTACACAAATGGAATGTTCGGATGAACTCTGTGTAATTAAAATGACATTTATTTTTTTGGAAGCAAGGGCTTCAAATAATCTTTTTGAAAAACCAGGTATGCCTACCATGCCACTTCCTTCCAGGCTGAGCAGTGCAATGCTATTGATACTGGAGATACCCCTTGTACTATTTTCATTAGCTGTTGCTGTCTCTTCTCTTATGACGGTACCACTGTCCTGCGGCGCAAAGGTGTTTTTTATCCACGTGGGGATACCCTTGCTACGAACAGGTTGTATCGTTGGCGGGTAAATTACTTTAGCGCCAAAATGAGATAACTCCATCGCCTCCTGGTAAGATATTTCGGGGATTATTCTAACATTGGGAACCAGCCTTGGATCTGCTGTCATCATACCGGAAACATCTGTCCAAATTTCTAACACTGCTGCATTTAATGCAGCCGCATAAATGGCCGCAGTGTAATCGGATCCTCCCCTACCCAATGTTGTGTTGGTGCCTTTAGCGTTTGCGGCAATAAAACCGGGCATCATAAACACCCCTGCCTGTGTGCTTTTAAAATAAGCATTTACCTTTTCGTCGGTAGCTGCAAAATCAACAGTAGCAGCGCCAAAATGGGAGTCGGTAACTATTAACTCCCTGGAGTCTTTCCAAACACAATCCCCGGTATCTGCCAACAATCTTGCAGCAATTATTTGAGAGGATAATATTTCACCATAGCTCACAATCCTGTCTTTGGTTCTTTCGGATAGCTCTCCCAATAAAAAAATACCGTTGCATATATCCTCTATTTCGTTGCACAATGTTTTTACTAAACTAAGGAGGCTGCTTTGTTGCGTAAGCGGCAATAATTCCTTTACAGTTGAAAGATGCCGCTGTTCTGCTTCCTGCAACTTTTCTTTGTAGGTTTCATCTGCCTCGGCAGCAAGGTTACTGCACTGTAGTAACAAATCGGTAATACCGCCAAGGGCAGATACCACTACAATCGTTTTATCGGTTTTACTCTTTTCTTTTACAATCTCAATTACCTTAATAATGTTTGCCGCATTTTTTACTGAACTTCCCCCAAACTTTAAAACCTGCATGATATTATTTTTTATGAATGTTTATATAGATGCTGTACAATTGAATCTCAATGAATAGTAAGCTATTTGCCCAAAGGTAATATGAAAGTTGTAACCCTTAACGGGTTGCAAAAGTAGCAGTAGTGGCAGTTGTGCCGTTAAATGATGAGGCTGGCGACGAGCATGTTATAGAAAAAAATAATTTCACTTGAATCGCATTTATTGGACGTGAAATTAGTAAAACATTCGTAAACAGTATGATTTAATTTGAAAATTTTAAGTATTTTCATGCGCTTTTAATGACGCTGTCAGCATTATTTCATTTTATTAAATTTTATTCAATCATGGATCATCTGTCTTCCCGTGGCTTGCAGCAGTTTAAAAATCTGGTGGGTATTAAGTTTCAATTATACAATAGCTTGTTTACTTCTCTGCCTTTTCATCGGATAGAAAAAACAGGCATTCTATTATCACTGCTGCTGAACAATTGCGAGGAAGGTTATAAAAAAAAGCAAAGCCCCACGCAAATAATTGAAGAGTTTTTTACAAAGCATACCACGTATCAACTCCCGCAGGAAAGGCTTGATTTGCTATTCCGTTTTATTCAATATATAGAACGGCAGGTGGTTTTATTTGATGCACTGGAAGATGCTTCCTTTAAAGAGGTAAATGATTTGGGTGGCGTAGGAACCTTAAAACACCTGGAGAGCGAAGTTTTACAAAACAACAAACAGGAGGAGTTAAAAGAAAAGCTAAAAGGCTTTGCCATAAGGCTGGTATTAACAGCGCATCCTACGCAATTTTATCCAGGATCTGTGTTGGGTATTATCAATGATTTATCCAAAGCATTGTCGGATAACAAAGCTGTACAAATAAATATGTACCTGCAGCAATTAGGTAAAACACCTTTCTTTAAAAAACAAAAACCCACGCCCTACGATGAGGCTATGAACCTGATCTGGTACCTCGAAAATATTTTTTATCCTGCCGCAGGCAGAATTATTTCATTTTTAAAAAGCCTGTTTCCAGATGCAGTTGACGATAATAACCCGGTTATTAATATGGGATTTTGGCCCGGGGGCGACCGAGACGGTAACCCGTTTGTAAAAGCAGACACCACATTAAAAGTGGCCGATGCGTTGAGGGGCGGCATCATCAAATCTTATTATCTTGAAATACGCAGGATAAAGCGCAGGCTTACCTTTGAAGGAGTTGATACCATTTTAAATAACCTGGAAATTGAATTGTATAACAATATTTTTATACCAGGGAAAAGAACCAATATATCCAAAGAGGGCATCCTTGATTCCCTCAATCAAATAAGGGAAATAATAATTTACAAGCACAATAATTTATTTCTGCACCTGGTAGATACCTTGATTAATAAAGTGAAAGTTTTCGGACTTCATTTTGCATCGCTGGATGTAAGACAGGAAAGTACCATACACGGAAAAGCGCTGAATTTAATTGCCGCCACCACAGATGCAATTCCAGCTGATTATCCAAACCTATCATCAGCAGAAAAAATTAATGTGCTTACTTCCATAAAAGCGACCGTTGAAAATATTGAAACTGACGATGCAGTAGTGGCAGATACCATTGCGTCCATGAAAGCAATTAAAAGCATCCAGGATTTTAATGGGGAATCAGGTTGCAACCGTTACATCATCAGCCAGTGTAACAGTGCACTGAATGTACTGGAAGTGTATGGATTGTTGCTGCTTAGCGGATGGGAAAAAGAAAATCTAACGGTAGATATTGTACCATTATTTGAAACGGTAGATGATCTTCAAAAAGCAGCTGATGTAATGCAATTTTTATACAGCAACGAAGTATATGCTGCCCACCTGGTAAGTAGAAGCCGCAGGCAAACCATTATGCTTGGTTTTAGCGATGGCACCAAAGATGGCGGCTACCTGATGGCGAACTGGAGTATTTATAAAGCCAAAGAAGAACTAACCGCTATCTCCAAACAGTATGGTGTTGAAGTAATATTTTTTGATGGCCGTGGCGGTCCCCCATCAAGAGGAGGCGGCAAAACACATAAATTTTATGCATCAATGGGGCATAACATTTCCAATAACGAAATACAATTAACAGTGCAGGGGCAAACAGTTAGTTCCAACTTTGGAACGGTTGACGCTGCACAGTTTAATATTGAACAACTGCTGCATGCTGGTATATCAAACGACTTGTTTAACAACCGGGAAATTACCCTGGAAAAAGAAGAGGAAGAATTGTTGCAACTACTTGCCAATGCAAGTTTTATAAAATACAGTGCGCTAAAAAACCATCCCTATTTTACGGATTATTTATCGCAGGTAAGTCCTTTAAAATTTTATAGCGAAACCAATATTGGCAGCCGTCCGGCAAAGCGTGGTGGTGGAACAAAATTTTCATTAAAAGAACTGCGGGCTATTCCTTATGTAGGAGCATGGGCGCAGCTTAAACAAAATGTAACGGGCTATTTTGGCGTAGGCACTGCTTTGAAAGAACTGGATAGTAAAGGAAAATTTGCCCAGGTGAAAGCACTCTATCAGCATTCACTATTTTTTAAAACACTATTGGATAATTGTGAGATGTCGATGAAAAAATGTTTCTTTCCTTTAACAGCTTTTTTATCAAAAGATGAAAAGTATGGTGAGATATGGAATACTATCTACGAAGAGTATTTGCTTACCAAACAATATGTACTGAAGCTTTCTGATAAAACTGAATTGATGAACGACTACCCGGTGGATCAGATATCCATAACAATGAGAGAAAGAATTGTAATGCCATTACTTACCATTCAGCAATATGCGATTATGAATATCAGGGAAATGGAGGATAACCTGTTGAGTTCACCATTGAAACCAACTTTTGAAAAACTGGTTATGCGGTCTTCATTTGGGATAATTAATGCAGGACGAAATTCTGCCTAATTTTTTTAGGGTGGTTAAACAAGTATTTAGATCGATTGCACAAATATTATTCAAGGGAAATAATAAGAAAAGACAAAGGATATAAAAAAGAACTGCGGTACCGATATCATCAGCACCGCAGTATGAAACTATCAACCACCTACTACTTTTTTTATTTAGGAAGCAATACATGATCAATTACATGTATCACACCATTGCTTTGGTTAACATCTGCAATAGTTACATATGCTTTTCCACCTTTTTCGTCTTGAATGGCTAATTTTTTGCCCTCCATACTTAAGATAAGTGTACCACCTGCAACAGTTGTAACGGATGCTTTTCCGTTCCCTGCCTTTATAAGGTTTGCAACATCTTTAGCAGTGAATTTACCCGCCAAAACATGATAAGTTAATACACCTGATAGGGCGGCTTTGTTTTCTGGTTTAAGTAAAGTTGCAACTGTGCCATCCGGCAATAAATTAAAAGCTGCATTGGTTGGGGCGAATACGGTAAACGGGCCAGCACTTTGTAAGGTTTCCACAAGACCAGCAGCTTTTACTGCCGCTACCAGTGTGGTGTGGTCTTTACTGTTAACAGCGTTACTCACAATGTCTTTGGAAGGATACATCGCTGCACCACCTACTTCCACCGTTTTTTCTTTTGTCATGGTTTGTGCAAACGACTGACTACTTATCAAAAGCACTGCAGCAGCCATCATTGAAATACTTAGTTTTTTCATTTTTTGATGTTTTTTTTTGTAATATTTATTTGCAAACATGTACGCAACAGCATAAAGTCTGGATTTATAAAATACAGACTTTTGCAGATTTTTTTTTCGTAAACCCTTGGTGAGCATGTTTGCAGGAAAATGTTAGATCAGAAAAAAAGAAGGAGGCTGTTTTTTGAAAAAAATGTTTTAGCGTTCTGCACAAAAAAACCAGCATTGCTGCTGGTTGAAGATATTTTGAAAGAGAATAACTATTTACATTTTTCCCATTACATACACCGGGCCTAAAGGAGCTTCGCCTGGCTTATCTTTTTTATCTTCCAGGGAAACTGCAAAAGCCTCTGCCCTTCCAAATGATTTCATTTTTTGTATCCGGTATTTACTGCCTTTTTCAGTAGTAATTATCAATCCGGCGTCAACCGGTTTGCCATCTACAAAAGCCCATAACTGGTACTGTTTATCGGAGGGCGCATCCGGTAAATTACTGGCATCGATGTACACTTCGCCGGTAGTATTTTTCATCCAGAAAATTTTTGCGGCTGCATTTGGTGAAGCCTCAAGACCAGTTAAGGAAACAGGTAAACTATATTTATCCTGTACCACTTTCATATCGGCAGTCATATCATTGTTCTTTTCCTGCAAGCTGGCAAGTGTTTGTTGAGTAGTTGATAACTGGCCTACTACGTCCTTCTTTTGGTTATACAAAGAAATATTCACTGCCACACTACCAATAAGTAAAAGCACTGCTGCTGCCGCCAGGTTTTTCCAGAAAGGAGATATAGAAATTACATTACCAGTTTCTTCTTCGCCTTTAAACGGAACTACTTTGGTTGGTTCTAACTGATTAATTGTTGCAAATATCTTTTCTTTTACAGAAGCGTTTGGCTGTATGGCATTTGACTGTGCATAAGCCTCCATGCAGACTTCTATCTGTGCCAACTCGTCTGCAACTTCAGGATATTGAGCAATCCATTGCTGAATTTGCTTAGCTTCCTCCGCAGATGCCAGGCCCGTTGCGTACAACTCTAATAAACCAGATGATATAATTTCGCTTCTATTCAATTTATGTGTATTGTATTTTCTTTCTTAATTCTAAAATAGCAGTCCGCATCCTTGTTTTCACTGTACCCAACGGAATTCCCAACTGTTTGGAAATTTCATCCTGTGTAAACCCAACAAAATAAGCCAGATCTATGATGGACCGCTGATCTTCTTTTAAATTACTTACTTGCTTTCTTAAACCCATCGCATCAAATTTATCGAGGCCAGTTTTTGTGTCTTCCATACTACTTACGGAATTTTCATCTCCTGAGATTTTTTGTTGCTTTTTAAATGACTTGCTTCGGAGTGTATCTATTGTAAGGTTTCTTGTAATATTGAGCATCCATGTAAAAAGGCGTCCCTTTGTTTTATCATAATTTTCAAAATTATTCCAAATTTTTACAAACGCCTCCTGCAGTATATCTTCAGTAAGTTCTTTATTATCTACCATTTTTAAAATGACAGCATTGAGTGCACCTGCATAATTATCATACAAATACGAGAAAGCCTGCTGGTCTTTTTGCACCAACGAACTTACCAGTTCTTCTTCGCTATATTTAAGAGTATCACCCAAAAATTAAATTTATTTTAAAACGAAAATAAAAATTTTTAATTTATCTATTTCTTAGTCTCTTTAAGTGAATTGCGCACTAAATATCACAAAAAAAGAAATAAAAATAATTCTTTTAAACTATTTATTATAAATGAGGCCGACTTTTATTTTTACTTTTACAATAATAGGTCTATAACTGTACACAACCATCATCAGGTAATAACGCTTTAACAAATAAAAGAACTTAATGTTTGCGTGATAAAAAGTTGTTACCGTTCCCAAATAATTTTGCGGCTACTCAAATAATCACGTTAATCAAAATGATCCAAATAAAATGAATTCAATCAAGATAAGGCTAATTGAAAAAGCAGACAATCCGGCACTTGCAACAATCATCAGGGGAGCTTTAAAAGAATTTGGTGCCAACAGACCTGGCACTGTTTATTACGATAATAGCACCGATCATTTATTTGAATTGTTTCAGCAGGATAAGGCTGTGTACCATGTTGCTGAAATAAACGGAGAAGTGGTGGGTGGTGCAGGTATTTTCCCCACAGATGGATTGGAAAAAGATACCTGCGAACTGGTAAAAATGTATCTCTCCCCGTCGGCCAGGGGCATAGGCGCAGGAAAGATGTTGATGAACCATTGCTTTGCAGTAGCAAAAGAAAAAGGATTTTTAAAACTCTACCTTGAAACAATGCCGGAACTTATTTTTGCCATACCCATGTATGAGAAATTTGGTTTTACTTATTTAAAAGGACCATTAGGGAATAGCGGTCACACTGGCTGCGCTATTTGGATGCTAAAGGAGTTATAAAAGTTGTTACAAAGAGTGGCTTGGCTAAATGAGTGGGTTAAACAATTACTTTTAATAAATTCCCCGTTATTTGTCAATTGCTTCTACCTCATAAACAGGACTGAATAAATACATTTTACCAGTAGCTACTTCAACACACTTGATACGTTTGCGTAATTGTTCCATTTTTTTAAATATACGCTTGTCTTTTAAAATAAACTGACTACCAATGGGCAAAGTTTCAATCAATGCGGTACCAGCCGGTTTCTCATCATACTTGTGCAACACCCGTAGCAAAGAGGTATCTGCACAACTGCTGGCAGCGGGGTTTTGGAGTGTATTCAACAATGTTTTGTAGATGTCGTTTGGAAATATTTTTTGTAATAAAAACTGTGCTAAAATTTTGCCGTATTCATTTTTCCATTCTGCCCCGTGAGCCATCACCCGGTGGCCAAACCGTTCATAGGTAAAAAGATGAGCCAGCTCATGCAAGAGGGTAATTAGAAAAGCATATTTATTGAGATTGCCATTTATGCTGATGCGATGATTTTTACCGGGGATGGAATTTCTATAATCACCCAAAACTGATGTTCGTTCCCGTGTAATGGTAAGGTGTACTTTGTAGTGCAGCAGGTAATAGTTTACAGCTTCAAAACTCCCATCAGGTAAATAGTCCTTTAAATGATGCAGCGGCGCTTCCTGCTTAGGCATTGGATTGTTTGTTCAATTTAGTAGCTACCAATACTTCTGCAGCAAGGTAAATAAGGTATAAAAACATGGCAGCAAGTATTGTTCTTTTATTAAAACTTTCTTTAAATGCAAAGGCATACACAAAAACAGCAACAATACAAATCCCCATTTTTATCATCATCCCTCCCATCACACTTCTTACAAATACATTAGGGTTACTGTTTTTTAAGGCCTTCTGTTGCATAAAAAAGGCTACCAGGGTAATTGCAAAAAATAATAAATTAGCAATTATTAAAACCGAATTATTTAGGTCCCACTTTGCCAAAAAATTTTCTGCTAATAGAAAAAAAGAATTGAACACTATATAAATTAATACAACCGGTAACAGAACACTTCTTGATTTTTTCATTAATACGCATTTGTTAATTTTAATTATTCACCACATTGCCTAGCTCAACACTTAGTTCAACAACATTAGCGCCCATATTACAACTGCCATTAAAGGTAGCAGTTGGCTCCACTTCTAATTTGCCTGCATAAATTTCTCCTTCAATAATACTTTTACCACGTAATTGCAACAGCTCCTTTATTTTTAGCTGACCAGTAACTTTCCCTAAAATATCTGCCTGCAAGCCATTAATGTCACCCTCAACCGAGCCATCCGGGCCAATTAATATTTTTGCTTTGGAGTGTAAGTTACCAATCAAATTTCCATCAATTCTTATGTCGCCGTTGCTTTCAATATCACCACTAATGGTGGTACCGGCACCAATGATGGTGGTGCTTCCGATGGGAGTGTCAGTTGGTTTAGATTTGGAGTTAAACATACATTGAATTTTAGATGTTAGGTTTTCAATTTGATTTGGAACAATAAAAATATACTACAAGAAAAGACATTTTATTGATTAACCACACAAAATTCCTGGTTATAATATACATCAAACGAAAATAACGCTAACGAGCGTCAATTACAACCCACACAATTATAAGAAAATAGCAGCCTGGCATTAATCACTTTACTATTCATCCGAGTTCTCCAACTTTGGCATTTCCAGTTTATTGGTATCTTTTTTAACAACATTACCCTCCAGCACTTTTTTTAAATCATTTAAATACTGTTGCTTATAAATCAATGCATTTTCAATTGAATCAGTTTTAATTTTTAAGTTTCTGAAATCCCTCACCTGTTTTGCATTGCCATATCCAACACCAGGCAGGTAATACTTTATTGGCGTAAACACAATTAAAGCAACTGTAAACACGGTTAAAATAACAAAAATGCTACTCAGCATAATGTACACACTTAAACGGCTAAGGCGAAATTTAACCACCTCTTCGTAGGTATCTTCATTCATTACTACAAGGCGGTAACGATTTCTTAAACGTTTTAGTGTGCTATTGGCATCTAACTTTGACATGTGTTATATTGGATGTTAAAATTAAGAAACGCATGTCATTATAAGTGCGAATTGGTAAAAATATCCGATATTTAGCGGCATTATTCTAATTCATTACTCATGTTCAAGACGATTTTTTTATCGGTCATTTTACTATCCGTTTTATCCTTTTGTATCAGCACCGCAGTTGCCCAGCCACCTACCTGGACGATCGATTTGCTGGACAAAGAAAAAAAACCGGAAAAATTCAGTGAGAGAAAGTTGGGGTCAGAAAAAATGGCTGAAAAAAAATTCACCTGGATACGCCATTTATTTCAAAATAACTTTACCCGCTACAATTACTATTTTAACGCCAATAACAAAATAAACACCGTTTTAGAAAGAGCCAAACTTGATCAAAAAGATGATTACACCAAATTAATTGGCTACTACCCTTTTACCCTTGAAAAAACAGCCTCACAAAAAACTGAGTTGGACTCTGTAATTTATAAATCCACTGCAGGCATATTGTTACATGATTTAAGAAATGACTGGATAGACAATATGTACCTGTTGATGGGCAAAGCCTATTTTCTTAGAAAAGATTTTGATTCAGCCGCAGCAACTTTTCAATTTATTCAATACAATCTTTTTCCCCGTAAAAAAGATGAAGATGGCAACAGGGTAATAGGCGCTTCTGAAGATGCCAGTAACAGTAAAATAAGTATTGCTAATAAAGAGAAGCAAAACATCTTACAAAAAACAACTGCTTTACCACCCAGCCGAAACGATGCACTGGTTTGGCTTGCAAGAACATTGATTGAGCAAAATGAACTGGGTGAGGCCGCTGGCTTAATAAATACTTTACGGGAAGACCCCAATCTTCCAAAACGCCTGGTGGATGATCTGAACGAGATGAACGGCTACTGGTATTACAAACAAAATATTTATGACAGCGCTGCTGTTTACCTGGAGAAAGCTTTAACCAATATTGAATTTAAAGAGGACAAAGCAAGGACGGAATTTCTATTGGCGCAGTTGTACGAGCAAAACAAACAATTCGGGAAAGCAACCAGTTTTTATGAAAAAGCTTCGTTACATACAGTTAATCCCCTGATGAATATTTATGCCCAGCTCAACAACGCAAAAATGAGCAAGGGTAATAACCAGGAGGACTTATTTACAGGTATTGAAAACCTGATGCGACTTACAAAAAAAGACAATTTTGAAAACTACCGGGATCTACTTTACTACTCTGCCGGCGAACTTGCCATTCTAAAACCCGACACCAACCAGTCTGTTACTTTTTTTAATAAAAGTATTCAATACAACGAAAATAACATCGTAATTAAAAACAAGGCATTTTTGCAATTAGCTGATATTGCTTACAAACGCAAGGAATATGAAGATGCGTTCAGGTTTTACGACAGCCTTCAATCTGGTGACACCACTTTAAATGAAACCCTTAAGGAAATACAAGACAGAAGAAACTATTTGAGTAAAATAGTGGAGAAGCTAAAAATTATTAACAGGGAAGATAGCCTACAAAGAATTGCAGCCTTACCTAAAGCAGAAAAAGAAGCATTTGTAAAAAAATTATCCAAACGATTAAGGAAAGAAAAAGGCTTGAAGGAAACAGACAACCCAACAGACAGAACCGACCAGGCGATTGCATTTGCCAAAGATAATAATGAGCCTATCGACCTGTTTGCAAACAACAGTAAAAATTCAACTGACTGGTACTTTTACAATGCCTCAAAAAAGTCAAAAGGATTTGCTGATTTTAAACGTAAATGGGGCGTAAGACCAAACGCAGATAACTGGCGAAGAAAGGCTGCCATTAATGCGCTTACTGCGCCAAAACCAAAGGATGATGGACCTCAGCTTGGAAATATGAACCCCGATGATCTTGATACTCCGCCTGCAGATGATATTAGTAAAACGGGCAATTCAAAATCAGGTAAAAAAACAGGGCAGCCCGGTGGTATTGCCAATGAAACAAATGATGCCTCACAAGCAGAAGATATTAGTTTCGAAGGCCTGATGAGCGGCCTGCCATTAACAGAAGAAAAGCTTACTGCCAGTAAAAATTTGGTTGCAGTAAATTTGTTTGAATTGGGTAAAATATTCCAGGAAGATGTGGAAGATTATGAAGAGGCCATTAAAACGTATGATCAATCACTGGAGCGTTTTCCTGATTCTATGTATAACGGGGAATTATACCTTGGATTTTATTTTTGTTACACCAAGTTAGGGAACAAATACAAAGCCGTTTATTATAAAAATCTATTGGCAGCAAAATTCCCTGATAGCAAATCAAATACCAAAGTCGCCAACCCGGTTGCTGCTAACCCAAACGAAAAGAACCCCGAAGTAACCAAACGTTACCAGGATATTTACACACTTTTTATTGAAGGAAAATTTGAAGAAGCAGTTACTGAAAAGAAAAAAGCAGATAGTTTACATGGCAATAATTACTGGAGTCCGCAATTGCTTTATATTGAGGCGGTTTACCAGGTTAAACAAAAAAACGACAGTGTTGCAACCGATGTTTTAAATAACATCATCAGCCTGTACCCATCATCTCCGCTTAAAATAAAAGCAGAGCGTATGATTGATGTTTTAGCAAGACGAAGTGAAATAGAAAAATATCTTACTGATTTACAGGTAACCCGATTGAATGAAGACGATGTTATACAACCGCAAAGGGTTGTAATGATAAGAGATGATGCCAACCTGATAAAATCGACCAATACCTACGATAGCCTGCAAGTGCTTGCTAAAAAAACAGATACCAGCAAGAATGTACAACGAGATGCAGCTATTGTAAAACCGGCAGATACTGTTGCGAAAATTATAGCACCTGTAATTAGCGGACCGTATGTTTTTAATACGGCTGTACCCCATTCGGTTTTGATGTTGTTGGATAAAGTGGATGGAACTTATGTAAATGAATGTAAAAACGCTCTTAGCAGGTATGCAGGCGAATATTTTAGAAGTGCAGCCCTTACCGTTTTAAAGGATGCTATTGACAAAGACTTTTCCTACATCAGTTTTGAATCTTTTGCAAGCGCAGAAGAAGCAATGCAATTTTTATATAAAGTTAAAAAAGCAGCACCGGACGAAGTATCCTGGCTTCCTGCCAGTAAATATTCATTTTTACTTATTGACAGTGATAATTTACAAAGACTGAAAACAACCAAAGACATCAATGGTTACAAAGCATTGCTGAATAAACAATATCCGGGACAGTTCAAATAAAGCAGCGCAACATAAAATACATTTGCACATCATTTAGTTAACATTGCAACAACTATGAAGAAGTCAGTAAGCATATTATGGAAAGTTTTTTTTTGGGGATTGATGTTTGTTTTATTGATTTTTATCTGCGCCAATTTTGGTTTGTTTGGTAAAATGCCCTCCTTAAAAGAACTGGAAAACCCGGAAGCAGATCTTGCCAGTGAAGTGTATACGGCCGATGGAAAACTGATGGGAAAATATTATGCAGAAAACAGGAGTGAAATTAAATACAGTGAAATATCTCCCAATATTATCAATGCATTAATTGCCACGGAAGATGAAAGATTTAAAGATCATTCTGGCATAGATGGTAAAGCTGTATTAAGAGCAATTGCCAGTGGAGGTTCTCAAGGCGGAGGCAGTACTATTACCCAGCAGTTGGCAAAAATGATGTTGGGCCAGGGTAAAGGAAATATTGTTACCAGAGGTTTTCAAAAAATAAAAGAATGGATTGTAGCTGTAAAATTAGAGCGCAATTTTACTAAAGAAGAAATTATAACCCTTTACCTTAACAGGGCACCGTGGGGAAGCAATTACGGCATCCGCAATGCATCCAGAACCTATTACCAAAAAGAACCTGCAGAGTTAAATATAGAAGAAGCTGCTGTATTGGTGGGCATGTTAAAAGGATTTATTTACGATCCGGTTCGGCATCCAAAAGCCTCTATTTACAGGCGAAATACGGTAATTGACCAAATGAAAAATGCAGATTATATTACCCCGGAAAAAGCAGATAAACTAAAAGCAAAACCACTTATTACCAATTATAAACGACCCGATGAATCGCTCGGTATTGCCCCTTACTTCAGGGCAGTTTTGGCAGATAAACTAAAGGAATGGTGCAAGAACCATAAAAATATAAAGACAGGTGAAAATTATGATTTGTACAGGGATGGCTTAAAAATTTACACCACCATAGATTCAAGAATGCAGCAATATGCAGAGGAATCTGTTGTTCAGCACATGCCGGTGATTCAGCGCAAATTAAACGGTTTGTTGAAAAACAATGGCGACAGGATGTGGAAAGAGAGAGAAAACATCATCGTAAATGCCATGAAAATCAGCGAACGCTGGAGGGCATTAAAAGAAGAAGATGTAAAAGAAGAAGACATACGTGCCTCCTTTTTAAAGCCGGTAAAAATGAAAGTATTTGCCTGGAATGCCAAGCGGGAGCTGGATACCATCATGACGCCAAGAGACTCCATAAAATATCACAAGCAATTATTACAAACTTCTTTTGTAGCTGCCGACCCAAAAACAGGCGAAGTAAAATGTTGGATTGGCGGTATAGATTTCCGGTGGTTTAAATACGATCATGTTACTGCATCAAGACAGGTAGGCTCCACCATAAAACCACTCATTTACACACTGGGAGTACAGGATGCTGGCTACACGCCATCAACTATTATTGAAGGTGGTGCGGTTAAATACGGAAATGAAATGAAGACCTTTAATGGCGGTGGTGGCACATTGGCCAATTGCCTGGCCTTCTCAAAAAATACCGCTTCGGTGCGGCTCACCAACCTCGTTGGTGTAAACCGCGTTATTGAATTTGCAAAGAGTGTGGGTATAAAAGCAAAACTCCCACCCTATACTTCCCTTGCATTGGGTGCAGCAGAAATTCCGATGCTGCAAATGTTGCAGGCTTACACCATGTTTCCCAACAAAGGCTTTAATACAGAGTTGGCTTTTATTACCAGGATAGAAGATAAAAACGGTAATTTATTGGAGGAATTTATTACAGAGAAGAAGCAGGTGATCAACGAACAGGATGCTTACACCATGGTAAAACTAATGGAAGGAGTGGTAGAGATAGGCACGGGCAGATCCCTTAATGGATACAATATACCGGCACAAAAAGCAGGCAAAACGGGAACCACAGATGATAACACCGATGGATGGTTTATTGGCTACACTCCTGAGTTACTGGCTGGTACCTGGGTGGGTTGCGATGATCCATTTATAAGAATTTACTCCGGTACATCGGGCGGTAATGAAATGGCATTACCCAAGTGGGGATATTTTATGAAAAAAGTATATGCTGATAAAACCCTTCCGTACGGCAGCATTTTAAAATTTGAAGAGCCTGCCAACCTGGCCAATAACCCTATTTATGCTGATGAAAATTTAGCAAACCTTGCAAATAAAGGCGACAGTTCACAATACGAAGACCAGGGTAATGGGAATGCAGGTGACTTTATTGAAGCCCCGCTTACAGAAACTGACAATACCGGAATTCCTATCGAAAGTGAATTGCCAAAGAAAGCAAAAGATACTGCTATCAAAAATAAAACTATCACTCCTGCTCCAATAATTCCATTAAAAATACCTGATAAAAAAGATATCAAACCAACTACAGCACCGGCCTTAAAACCGGTTGACAAAAACCAAAAGCCTGCTAAAAATGATAAGCCCAAAGCGGCCAATGATTACCGGTAAAGTTTTTAAATCAATCACAGATTATTGATTTGGTTTATTTATTCAACATTGAAGTCAATTCGGTGGTTTCGCCAACAGTTTTATTGAAAGTAAAAGATAAGACCTGTACCGGCGCGAAAAACATCAACAAATCTTCATTCAAAACCATTTACAAATTCCAGAATAACAATTACTATTTGTTGAGTTCCAAAGAAGAAATCGGTTTCGAAAAAATAGAAAAGAACCAGATAAAAAAAGATATTGAAGTCCGGAATTATCTTTTGACTACCAATTTCAGCACGCAAAACTACGCGTACAAGGATTCTGAAG
>JANPNY010000389.1:0-1719 GCA_031427745.1 Chitinophagaceae bacterium
GATTCAGTATAACATAATTTTCTTTCTTCACTTTATACTGTTCGTCCATTGCTTCCCAAACAAAACAGACTTTTTTATCTATCAGTTTTTTTATCAGGGGATATACATGGGTTACATCCAGTATCTGCTGCACTTCGGTAAGCCGCAATTCCTTTTTCAGCAACAAAGCTTCTGCTACTAAAAATTCCTCATCATTTAAATGCGTAAAATCTTCGCCAATCTCTTCATTATAAATCAAAATGGTTTCGCTGCTCAGTTTAAAATGAGCAGGCAATGCAGCTGCCATTACTTCTCCTTCGCTGCACATGTAATATTGGCTAAGCCATTGCCAGAGTAGCAATTGCTGGGGATATAAAATGGGTTCATCATCCAGTACATTCAATATTTCTTTTGTGGGATAAGGAGGTTTTTTATCCAGTATCGATTTAATGATACCGGCATATTTTTTTTGTTTGCCAAACACCACTTCTACCCGGCAGCCTGGCAAAGCTCTTTGTAAAAATTGTGTTGGAATAGCATAAGTATAAGTTGTTGGCAGTGCCAGCGGAAGTATGATCTCGGCCCAAAAGCCAGATGATTCATCTGCAAATAATATTTCGTTCTCATTGTTCATCTTCTGCTCCTAAAGTTAATTCATGTTGCTTATTTAACATGTACCTCACAAATATCTTCCCACAAAGCCGCTAAGAACACAAAGAATTTTTCTAAATTAATTATTATGGCTTTGTGGCCTTCGTGCCTTCGTGGGAAATACAAAAATATCAGTTAAATGATAGCCTCTTGTTAGAATTATTTTATCCAGCTTGCTTTATATTCAATCAGTTTTTGTTCCATTAATTTATAAACCTTCTCTCTTAAAAAATCTACATCCGCCAATGTCAATCCTTCAACCGGTATTTCTTCCAGGTAAACCGATCTTGATCTTCCGGGTTGTAGTGAAACAATGGATTCGTAATGCATCCGGTCGTAAGTATCTAAAAATAACACAGGCTTAATGGCTGTTTGGGTTTCGATAGCAATTTTAAAAGCTCCGTCGTAAAATTCTTTCAATGGTTTATGGGTAAGGTTAAATGTTCCTTCGGGGGCAATTACAATTGAAATCCCTTTTTTTAATACCGATTTAAGTTGCTGCACACTCTTTGCCCTTTTTTCAGGGTCGCCCCTTTCTACCATTACTGCCGCACTTCTGTAAATAAATCCAAACAAAGGAACTTTCGACATTTCTGCCTTACCCAGTATCCTCATTTGCTGCCAACGAATGGTTTTAAGTAAAACCGGTATATCAACATAGGAAATATGATTAAATACAAAAACATACTGTTTTGACCGGTCATGTGGCACTTCAAATATATTCCGGTGAAATATCCCCGTCATGAGTAAAAAAAAGTCGGCCCAAATATGACAAAGCTTATAAATAAAGTTACCGCCCCTGATCTTACCAAAAAAAGAAGCCACCACAACCGCAGGAAAAATGAGCAGCAGGAAGCCAATAAAGATCAAAAAGGCATAAACTGTGAACAGGATTTGTATAAACCGGTATATGTATCGCATATTATTGGGGCGAATGTAACGAGAATATGCTGTTTATAAAGAAGCTTTTAATTGATTTTAAGTTCAAATTGTGATGGTTTTCCCCAAATAGTGGTTTCGGGTGTATATTTTTTCAAAAACATAGTACAATTTTAAAGCTAAACCCTTACCTTTGCCGTCCTAAATTTG
>JANPNY010000390.1:0-2330 GCA_031427745.1 Chitinophagaceae bacterium
ACTTATGTTTTAGTTGGATTTTCTTATGGAACCAATGTAATAGCAGAAGCACTCAATCATGATATACAACCGGTGGGTATTGTTTTAAGTGCCAGTTGTATCATCGGAGCTGATTATGGAATGGACAAGGCATTTAAAGCCGGAGGCACTACTATTTTTTTCCGGGACGAGAATAATGAAGAAGAAGTAAAAAAATTCTTTACAACGGCGCTGATTTCATCAGGAGTCGGCAATGCTTGCATTTATACAGAAGATTTTTTTTCCGTCAGGTCACCTTTCCGGTCTACTCTTCTTCAAAGTATTATTGACGGAAAGGTTTCGGATGAAATAGATTTTGTGAAAAGACTGAAAATACCCGTCCAGGTATTTTTTGGTCTTGAAGATAATTTGCTCAACATTCATTATCTAGATGATGCGCCGTTAAGTTTCTGGAGAAAAACAATACACAAATTACCGGGTGCCGGTCATTTTTTGCAAAGTGATCAGCCAGAAATTTTTAGTCGGCTTTTAGCAGAATATCTTGAGGAAAGATTTACAGCAGGCCATGTTTAACAGAATGACTCAATAGTTCAGCTGAACTGGTACAATTGGTTTTGTGAAGCATATTCTTCCGGTGATTATTAACGGTGTGGATACTAAGCTGTAGTCTCTCTGCTATCTGTTTGCTGCTTAAACCTTCAGACATATATATTAAAACCTCCAGTTCCCTTTTACTCATTAGCGGAGGCACAACGGTTTCATAAACAGGGTGTACCTTTTTAAAAACAATCTTGTTTACAAAAGCATCATTATACTTTATCGATTCTTCAATAGTATGGACAATATTCAGATCATTTTTAAAATGTGAAATGTCAACGACGACACCTATAACACCCGCTGGTATTCCGGTAGTATGGCCTGGAATATAGGAAGATCGTTGCATAACGGTTATATACTCATCTTTGGAGTTCAGTATTCGGTGATTATAAGAAAAAATATAGTCAGCATATTTCTCCGCCAAAAGTGTTTTCAGAAAACTTAGATTATCAGGAAAAATAGTATTGTTAATGACTTCAAAATCGGCAGGGTGCCATTTACTGACATACTCTTTATGACCTGTCTCTAAAAAATATTGAGCCGTATACCCTAATAAATTAAAACAGGATTCTTCAATAAAAAGATATTTTCTGGTTGCATAATCAAGTATATAAGTCACTGGTGCAAACCGTGATGTTATCTTTTGAGACACATTAAATCTTTCAATGATCAGCCTGGTTTCCTCTTTCATTAATGCAGATGTATCAGGAGAAGCTATCAGGTCAAGGTATTGCTCGTAAGTGTTGGCTTTAAGTTGCATTTCCAGGAGAATAAGCTTTTAACGTTCAGATTCTCTTTCTAATATACGACAAATAGCCATAAATGGCTATTGGACAGGGACAGGGTAATGTTATTTTCACTATGTGAATTTCAAAAGGGTGTTTTCCTCTTTGAATTTCCGTCTTTACACCCACTGGAAAAGTATCAGATTTTGTTTTGTTTTAGGTAGCAGTTAAGTGAAATAGAATTCATTTCTGAATAATTACCTGTTAATAGCTATTTTTTGGAATTTACAGTTATTCGTTAGAATGATACAGTTGTTAAATGCCGTTTGGCTGAGTTAAAGAGGGGTCATACATTTAAACACCTGCTTAGATTCAGCATTTCCCCCGTATTCCTCCTGAAAGCCCTTCCGGCCTTAGATTAGAATATAGTTAGTTACCAGGAGAAGCGTATACCAGCTAAAAAAGTATTTTTTATAACTATCCGTCCCTTGGAAAATCATTTTGATTATTGGATAGTAAAATAGTTTAGTCACTTTATTAAAAGGGAAAATAAAGGCCATGAATTTTAATTGTTACATGTTACGGGATGATAATTTATAAAGCAGTTTCAAAAAAACTGCCATGAATTTTAAAGAAACAAAAACTAACATTATGAGAAAAAACATTACCCTCTTTTGTGCATTGATCCTGGGCTATTTTTCATTTGCACAGGATATAAACCTGGCATGTGGAAAAAAATACTAATTACTAAAACCAACCTTTATGTATAATAAAAACAGGGCATACCAAAGTAACACAACAAAAATTTCTTTTACGCATCAATCACTTTCTTATATGACAAACTACTTATTTAAGGGCCTGATGGCACTCGCTACGTTTGCAATAACCCAATCTTCAATCGCCCAGGCGCCTCAAAAAATGAGCTATCAGGCAGTTATCCGTAATGTAAGTAATGCCGCAGTCATAAACACCACTTTCGATAACGAAGCCGCAGCGCAACGCATTGAAAATGCAGTGAAAAAAGTGCTG
>JANPNY010000391.1:0-3434 GCA_031427745.1 Chitinophagaceae bacterium
ACATGCAAAACAACAGCATTGCAGACCCTGATACCTATAAATTATACGAACTAATCTGGAAGCGTACCATCGCCAGCCAAATGGCAGATGCAGTGTTGGAGAAAACCATTGCTTCTATCAACATCAGCACCAACAATGCAAGCCTTACCGCCAGCGGAGAGGTTATAAAATTTGATGGGTTTTTAAAAGTATATACAGAAAGTACCGACGAAGACGATACAGAAAATGAAGGCGAAGGCGAGAGCAGGTTGCCGAATTTAAACCCGGGCCAGCCGCTTGATTTTAAGCAAATGACGGCCACAGAAAAATTTACACGGCCTGCTGCAAGGTACACAGAAGCTTCGCTGGTAAAGAAGATGGAAGAGTTGGGTATTGGCAGACCAAGTACTTACGCCCCCACCATTTCTACCATCATTAAAAGAACTTATGTAGAAAAGAGAGATAAGGATGGTGTAAAAAGAAAATTCCGGGTGTTGCAGCTAAAAGATAATACCATCACAAAAATTACCAGTGAAGAAAATACCGGTGCAGAAAAAGCCAAACTGTTTCCATCCGATTTAGGGCTGGTGGTTACTGACTTTTTAAGTCAGCATTTTACCAACGTAATGGACTATTCTTTTACGGCCAACATAGAAAAAGAATTTGATGAAATTGCAGATGGCAAACTGGTGTGGAATAAAATGGTTGCTGATTTTTACAGTCCGTTTCATACCGGCGTAGCACATACACTGGAGAATGCAGACAGGGCGGTGGGAGAACGCACTTTGGGTGCAAGTGAAAATGGACAACCCATTATTGCCAGGATGGGCCGCTATGGCCCGATGGTACAGATAGGTGTGCAGGAAGGTGAAGAAAAACCACGCTACGCCAAGTTAAAAGCCAATCAAAGTATTGAAACCATCACGTTGGATGAAGCCATCGAACTGTTTAAACTTCCGCTGGTATTGGGCGAATACGAAGGACAGGAGATTGCCGTAAACATTGGCCGCTTTGGGCCTTACGTAAAATATGGCGAGCAATTTATTTCCTTGCCCAAGGGCGAAGATTTATTTTCGGTTGATTTAAACCGTGCCGTTGAAGTTATTAATGCCAAGCAGGTAGAAGATGCACCCATTGGTTTTTACGAAGAAAAACCTATCACCAAAGGCAAGGGAAGATTTGGCCCGTTTATTAAGTGGAATGATATGTTCATCAACATACCCCGTGCCTATAATTTCGATATCCTAACTCAAAGCGACTGCAATGAGCTCATAGAAAAAAAGATTGAAAAAGAAGGCAATCGGTATATACAGCAATGGTCAACCGAAAAAATTTCATTGGAAAATGGAAGATGGGGACCCTTTATCCGCTGGGGTAAAAAAATGCTGAAGCTGCATTCTAAAGCAGACAAAACAAAATATACTCCCGAAGAATTAGCTGTCATTGGTCTGGAGGAAATAAAGAAAATGATTGTGGCCCAGGAGCCTGGTGCATTCGATAAAAAAACACCTGCAAAAAAAGCTTCTACAAAAAACGTAACTACCAAAAAAGCAGTTGCCAGAAAGTAAATTGTAGTGGTTTAAAACAAGTTGTTGTGCAATGGTGAAGGATATCATTCAGCTAGCCGGATCACATCTCGGAGCAGATTGATGCTAATACCAGCAACAGATTCAATATAAAAATACGGCCTGCATTGCAGGCCGTATTTTTATATGTTACGTCTTAACCGCCTTACTTCTTACTTATTCTATACAAATTACCACCGTCTGTAACAGCATATAGTTTTCCATTGCTAACGGCTACATCCCTGAACCGTTCATTTTTATCGGCTAGTAAACTTTCTTCTCCCACTACTTTATTGTTTTCAATAATCAGCCTGGCAATATGCGTACTGCTGAGGCAGCCAATAAAGAGATTGTTTTTCCATTCCGGGATTGAATCGCTGTTGTAGAACACCATCCCACTGGGAGAAATAACCGGGTCCCAGTAATAAACCGGCTGTTCCAATCCTTCTTTTTGCTGCAACGAGTCGCCCACTTTTTTACCATCGTATTCAATACCGTAAGTGATGATGGGCCAGCCATAGTTTTTGCCCGGGTGGATAAGGTTTAATTCGTCTCCACCTCTTGGGCCAAATTCAGCTTCCCATAAATCTCCTGTTGCTGGGTTAATGTCTAGGCTCTGAGGATTGCGGTGTCCATAAGAATAAATTTCCGGCATGGCACCTGCCTGGTTTATAAAAGGATTTCCGGGTGCCGGCTTTCCTTCTTTGGTAATTTTAAATATTTTTCCCAGGCCGGCACCAAGTAACTGTGCCTGCTTTCTCCCCTCTAAAATGTATCTTTCGCCGGTACTTACAAAAAGGTTTCCGTCTTTATCAAAAAGCAACCGGGAGCCAAAATGTGCATCACTTTTAAGCGATGGGGTAGCTCTGAAAATCACCACCGGATTTTCAATGGTTGTTTCATCGGCAGATAATTGCCCTTTGGCTACAGCGGTTAAATTGCCAGTATCCTGTTTTTCTGAAAATGAAAAATAGATGGTTTTGTTTTGGGTAAATGCAGGGTCCAGTGCAACATCCAGCAATCCACCCTGGCCACCATCTTCAACTTTAGGCAAGCCGGTTATCTTCTTTAGCAATAAGCCATCGGCAGAATGCAATGTAATAAAACCTGATTTTTCTGTAATCATCAGCCTGCCATCCGGCATGGGTATAATTGCCCACGGGCGTCCAAGTTTTTCTGCTATCTTTTCTACATTGTAGGGAGTAGTGGTTGTTACAGCCTTTATTTTTGTTTGTCCCTCAAAAGCTGGTTTATAAGTTGCCATTGGTTGAAAAGCATCTGCAGGTTTGTCGGAATTTTGTTTACTCGTGCAGCTATAAATGGAGGCAACAGTAGTAATTGCTAACAAGAAGAAACGGTATTTTATTTGCATATTTATTTTTTTATTTTAAAGTCGGCAAGATAGTACAGTTAGCTGAAAGTATAATTCAACTGGTAACCTTGTTTGACTTTTGTTTTGGCCTGGCTGCCAATGTTATTAGTGACAATGCCCGGCGGGGTTTTCACAACAGGCACAAACCATTGTAAAGCTATAGCTGTGAAACCCCGACACCGAAAGACGCACAAATGATTTTGCCCCGGCTGGGAATGTCATTAGTTTAGCCAAATCATTTTTTAGGTCACCCCTTCGGGGTTTATCACTTGGTTTTGTATGTTTTGATACAATAATACCAGCCCTTCAGGCTTAAAATCCCAAAGGGATGTTATTATAGATTTAAATTCACACAATTAAATTCAAAACCCCAAAGGGGTGATATTATTTAGATATCCCAATCATTAACATAATGACATTGCCGGGCGGCCTTTTTAAATATTTTTTACAAAAGCATCCACCTCTTTTTAAGTTACTTTTAATCTTGTTTACAGAGATAAAGAGGCAATTACTGAATC
>JANPNY010000392.1:0-5149 GCA_031427745.1 Chitinophagaceae bacterium
TGCTGGTGCCATCACCAATGGTTGCACCGGGATCGATAATGGCTGTTTCATGTTGGTAAAAACTCATATTGTACATTAAAGATTAAATCTAAAACTATTTTGTTTGGTACTTACTGATAGTGGCAATAAATAATAAAAAAAATAATGCTGGCATCTTGCAAATTTTCATCAAAAGCGCCCTTAGGATTATTAGACCCAACAGCCTATTGCACAAAAAAAGCGAAACAATAAATGCTTCGCTTTTTAATAGAAATACTATCTAATTACCCTAAGGCTACCCTTTTAAATTCGCTTACTTTTAGTTCAGCATCAATGCTCTTTAAAAAGTCGCTTACAGATTTGGCATTGTCCTTTACAAAAGGCTGGGCCATCAAGGTGTTCTCTTTAAAAAACTTGTTTACTTTACCTACAGCAATTTTTTCCGCCATCTCAGCTGGCTTTCCTTCTGCTTTAATTTGCTCAATGGCAATTTCTCTTTCACGGGCAATTGTTTCCGGGGCAATGGAGGTTTCGTCTACAGCCAGTGGATTCATCGCAGCAATTTGCATGGCTACATCCCTACCGGCATCACCTGCATTTTTATTGAAAGCTACGAGAACACCCATGCGGTTGGCACCATGTATATAACTTGCTACAAACGGAGCATCTACTCTTTCAAATTTAATGGCGATTTTTTCACCGATAGCTGCTAATTTATCATTGATTAACTCGGCTATTTTAGTACCGTTAATGGCAACGTCATTTAGTTCTTCTGTGCTCTTTACATTATTGGCCAATGCTGCATCAGCGATGCTTTCAGTAAATGCAACAAATTCTGCATTCTTGCTTACGAAATCAGTTTCGCAGCTAACACAAACAATCATTCCTGTTTGATTATCGGCAGAAGTTTTGGCGAAGATGACGCCTTCTTTTGCTTCCCGGTCGCTTCTTTTTGCTGCTACTTTTTGGCCTTGTTTGCGAAGCCAGTCAATGGCTGCTTCAAAATCGCCGTTGCTTTCTGTTAAAGCTTTACGACAGTCTAACATACCTGCACCGGTTGTTTGGCGCAGCTTGTTAATTTCTGCTGCTGTTATTGTTGCACTCATGTATAAAAAATTTTAAAAAGCAGCATTGAAAGTTATTTCAATGCTGCCGGTAAGTTTTAAATAGTTTGATTAGGATTTCATCCTTTTCTTCAATGTTTTTCAAAAGGAGAACAGCTATTATCTTGGTCCGCCTGTTCCACCTGGTTTTCTGCCACCGGCACCTGGTCCGGGAACCCTGCGCTTGGTTGGAGCTGCACCACCTCTTGATCTTTTATTCCTGTCATCGCCGCCATCATTTTTTTGTTCAAAACGGGCTGCTTTGGCTTCTGCAGATTCATCAGAATCTGAAGAACTATCATCTTCATCTTTTTCAGCCAGGCGTTCTGCAAGACCCTCTGCAATAGCTGCTACTATATAGTTAACAATGATTGCGATGGATTTGGTTGCATCATCATTTGCAGGAATGGCAAAATCTACTTTATTAGGATCAGAGTTGGTATCAACCATACCAAACGTTGTGATGTTAAGCCTTTTGGCTTCTGCTAAAGCGATGTGCTCGTGCCCGATATCTACTAAGAATAAAGCTGCCGGTACCCTGCTGATTTGTGCAATACCACCCAGTACTTTCTCCATTTTATCTTTATCACGGGTTAATGTTAACCTTTCTTTTTTAGTAAGGTTATCAATGCTGCCGTCTCCCAATAATTTTTCGATGCTCTGCATTTTTTTAACGCTCTTACGAACGGTATTAAAATTGGTAAGCATACCACCTAACCAACGCTCCGTAACATACGGCATGTTGATCATTTTGGCACAATCAGAAACTATTTCCTTTGCCTGCTTTTTGGTAGCTACAAACATGATTTTTTTACCGCTTTTTGCGATAGACTTTAATGCGGCAGCAGTTTCCTGTAATCCTTCAACAGTTTTGTTGAGGTCAATAATGTGTATCCCTTTTTTCTCAGCGAAAATGTAGGGTAACATTTTTGGATTCCATTTTTTCTTTAAATGACCAAAGTGTACGCCTGCTTCAAGTAGTTGCTGTTGTAAGGAAGTGTTATTTTCCATTGTAATATTTTGAAAATTTGAAAATTTGAAAATGTTTGAAAACGAACTGCCATTGCTCCCCTTCAGGGGATGGGGGCTTAACGCTTGCTGAACTGGAAGCTTCTTCTTGCTTTTTTACGTCCTGGTTTTTTACGCTCTACCACACGTGAATCCCTGGTTAAAAACCCGGCTGCTTTTAAAGAAGGTCGATAATCTGCACTTACCTCGAGTAAAGCACGGGCAATACCCAATTTAGCAGCTTCTGCCTGTCCTTTTACACCACCACCTTTTGCGTTGATTACGATATCAACCTTGTCAGCCATTTCCACTGTTCTCAATGGAGCTTCTAATTGATTCTGTAAATAAACCAGTGGAAAATAGGTTTTATAATCTTTACCGTTTACGGTTATTTTGCCTTCGCCTTTACTTAAAAAAACCCTTGTTACGGCTTCTTTTCTACGGCCTACAGCATTTTTTTGTTTTTCCATTTTTTGAGCTTTGAGCTTCGAGCCGCTAGCTTATGGCTAATGACTTTGGACTTTAAGCGATAGATTTAAAATTTTAATTCTTTTGGTTGTTGTGCAGTGTGTGGATGCTGTTCGCCAACATATACAAATAGTTTTTTGTACATTTTACGACCTAAACTGTTTTTAGGCAACATACCCTTGATGGCTCTTTCGATAATAACTTCGGGCCTTCTTCTTAAAAGGTCTTTTGCTACTTCTTCTTTTCTACCGCCCGGGTAACCGCTAAAGTTATCGTAGAGTTTCTCTTCTAACTTATTACCGGTAAATTTAATTTTCTCGCAATTGATTACAATTACGTTGTCTCCACAATCAACATGTGGTGTGTAATAGGCTTTGTTTTTTCCACGAAGCACCGCAGCGATCCTGGAACACATGCGGCCAACGGTTTGATTAGTACCATCTATCACATACCAGTTGTGTATAACGGTAGCCTCGTTCGCATGTTTTGTTGTGAAATGTAGTTTACTCATTGTGTCTCTTTTTTAAGTGATTGCCACGCTATCCCGTAGGCAAGTAATTTTTTGGATGGCGAAGGTAGGCGGATGAAAGTTGTTTTCCTACAAAATGAGGAACTTTTTTTATTGCACCTTTGTAATCGATTGGTTTTCAGTAATTATTTTGACAAAAAATTTTATTGATCCAGGGTGGAAGATCAATGAACTGTGATATTCGGACGTTGATATTGGATTGGTAAACTCATTTTGTTGTTGCAAACAAATGGTGGAGCAATACAGTTTCTGGCAGCGGTTTATCGGCATGCTGTAGTCTGGCATCCGGGTGGAAAGTTGTTTATCAACCATGTCCACAAGTTCCTTTTCAAAAGCAAATAAAGCCGACATTGCTGCCGGCTTTATTACTATTCATTTATAAAAGAAAGAATGTATCGAATGATTTATTCACCATTCACCATTCACCATTCACTAGTTAATTGTAACAGTCTGCTTGTTCTCATCCAGTGTAATGGTATAGGTTCCCGCTGTAGCAGGTGTTTTAAAGTTTTTATCTCCATCCCATTTAATTTTATGTGTTTCGCCAACAGTCTGGCTTTGGCCACTATTGTCTTCATAATCAAACGCACCCCAATCGTTACCGGCTAAAAACTTAATGTCTTTATTGGCTTTTAAAGTTATGCTGATGGTCCACACGCCATTTCCCTGGTATGTCATTTGGGGCGAAGTACCCGGGCTCCAATCACCAACACCAGCCTGGTTAATACCATCACCAACCACCCGCATTTCTGTAGCCGGGTTAATTATATATTTTACGTCGTCAGGGCTTCTGCCGTCCCATATTACCCGGTAACGGCCCGTTGTTGCTACGCCATTAAAAGCATCGCTGTTTATTTTAAGGCTGCTTCCCGAATTTTGTTTGGAACCGTAGTTTTTTGGTTCACCAACACTTTTACTGCCGTTATCCCATTGATCGTAGTCAATCAGCTTCCATTGGTTGCCTGCACTAAGATCTGTTAAACCTACAAATACATTGGTAGCTGCAAACCCCATTGCATAATTTGGGAATACATTACCTGGTGTCCAGTTTGCGCCGGTTCCTGCACCTACAAAGCCCATCCTGCCTGCGCTAATGTCATACTTAAGTGTAGTTCTATTCACCGTAATTCTATAAACTCCGGCGGCATCTACTTTAAGGTTATCAGGACTGCCTTTTGCAAGATTACCATTGGAACCTCCGAAATTTACATCCCACGATCTACCCTGTGTTATTTTAAATTGGGAAAATTCAGGAAGATATATATACGTGTAATACAAATCATTTAATGCGCCATCCCGTGTATCCCGAATCAATTCAGGTCCTGTTCCGGGTGTCCAGTCCTCTGGTCCATATCCTGTAGCTGCCTGGAAATCCCCAGCCAGGTACAATCTAACTATTGGGAAATAACTATTTACAGTAACAAAAAATATATTGGAATAAACAATAGAACCCAATGCCGTAACGGCCTTTATTCTATAAGCAATTTTACCCTTGGTACCTCCCACCACACCTAAGCTAAGTGCATGTGAATTGATTTCACCTTGTGTAAATGGTTTGCTAAAGCCTGCACCTGCAGCTACTTCTTTGGGAGCTGTAAAGGCCTTACCTGCAGAATCGTATTGCAATGTGTAAGTAATAGGACCTGTGTAACCTATGAAACTCGGAGACCATGAAAAAGTAAGTGCATTTTGTGCTTGTGTAGCCAACGAAGCCGTCACAGTATTTACAGTGCTGGTTAACGTAGAAGAGTCAGCAAAAGGGGTAACGGTTAATTTCAATGTATTGGATGCATAGCGCTCGTTGTTATTGCTATAAGAAGAAAGTACTCTTACATCCAGTACTTTTGAAACACCAACGGCATAGCCATAACCCAATAAAATGCTGTTAAGTTCCCTACCTGTTAAGGTATTGCTCAAAGTGCCGTTAACGGTTTTAGAAGCAGGATTACCAAATTTTCTGCAACATTTCTTAACTCCCTAATATTTCCTGTCCAGTTTATTTTCTGTAATTCTTTTATGGCTTCAGGTGTCAATGGTTTCACAGGCATACCATAATCGGAAC
>JANPNY010000393.1:0-4240 GCA_031427745.1 Chitinophagaceae bacterium
TTTGCATCGCACAAATCAAAGCCGCTGTATAGTTTTTTTGCATCATCTACGGTGGCAATACTTACACCGCTGTTACCTACCTTGCCATAAATATCGGGGCGGTAATCGGGGTTTTCGCCATACAGGGTAACACTGTCAAATGCAGTGCTCAGGCGCTTTGCAGGCTGCCCTACACTTACATAATGAAAACGCCTGTTGGTTCGCTCCGGGCCACCTTCACCGGCAAACATCCTGGTGGGATCTTCGCCCTCACGCTTTAATGGAAACACACCTGCTGTGTAGGGAAATTCTCCGGGTACATTTTCCTGTAACTGCCATTTTAATAGGTCGCCCCAGTCTTTATATTTAGGCAAATACACTTTTGAAATTACTGTGCCCGAAAGGCTTTTATAAGTTAGCTCCTGTTTAATAATTTTGTTTCTAACATGGAACTCATAAAAATCTTTTTGGTATCGTTCAATAACCTTTGCCCAGTTGTGAATTAAATCAAGATTATCACTACTGATTTTTTTAATTACATTTTTTTCTGTTTCATCAATATATTTTAGTGTATCCGGCAATAATTTTTTTGCGCCATTTAGCTGATAATATTTTGATGCCAATTCCCGCTGTTCCTCTACCCAGCTATCATATTCAGCATTGGTTTCTGCAATTTCTGCCAAGTACCTCACCCGCTTTGGTGGAATAATTGTGGACTGGCTAAACGTAGCGTTTGAATGTTCATGATGTGGCAGGATGCCTTTAAATTCTACACCACATTTTGATGCTACATTCTCCATCAACCTGTCAAATAGTTCGTTTACACCGGCATCATTAAATTGTGCAGCAATGGTACCAACAATTGGTAGTTCTATATCTTTTGTATCCCATAAATTATGGTTGCGTTTGTATTGTTTCCGTACATCATGCAATGCATCCAACGCTCCGGCTTTATCAAATTTATTAAGGCAAATTATGTCAGCATAGTCAAGCATGTTTATTTTTTCCAGTTGAGAAGGTGCGCCATATTCAGGTGTCATTACATACATGCTGATATCAACATAATCTAAAATAGACGCATCACTCTGCCCCACGCCGGCACTTTCTAAAATAATAAAATCGTAGTCTGCGGCTTTGCAAATATCAATAGCCTCTTGTACGTGCTGGCTGAGCGCTTTGTCGCTTTCCCTGGTAGCAAGACTCCGCATATAAGCCCTGGGCGAAGAGATGGAGTTCATCCGGATACGGTCTCCCAGCAAGGCTCCACCAGTTTTTTTCTTAGAAGGATCAACAGAAATAACAGCAATTGTTTTGTTGGTATAGTTTCCCAAAAAACGACGAACTATTTCATCTGTAACACTGCTTTTGCCGGCACCGCCTGTGCCCGTAATGCCAAGGACAGGAATGGCCCCCCGATCCCCCGAAGGGGAGCTATGAGAAAGTCTTTTAATTTCTGAAAGTATGACAGAATTATCGGATCCGTTTTCTGCTAAAGTAATTGCTCTTGCAATTCTTCTAATGTCCCTTACCTCATCTAAAGGCAATTCCCAATCCCATTGATGTACTTCTGAAGCCACTCCTTGGGAGGGGTTGGGGAGGCTGCATTGAGATACTACATCTTCTATCATACCTTCCAATCCCATTCTTCTGCCATCATCCGGGCTATAAATTTTTTGTGATTCCATAGTTATGTAATTCCTCAATTTCAATCGGCAAAATAGTGCCACCGCCACCGCCGAAAATCTTTATATGGCCGCAGCCATTCTCAACCAGTAAATCTTTCATGTATTTAAAAAACTCCACATGGCCCCCCTGGTAACTGGTAATGGCAATGCCCTGTGCATCTTCTTCAATAGCACATTCAACAATTTCATGCACACTGCGGTTGTGTCCGAGGTGTATAATTTCTGCGCCCTTGCTTTGCATAATGCGCCGCATAATATTGATGGCGGCATCATGCCCATCAAACAAACTGGCAGCAGTAACAATCCTAACTTTATTTTGTAATGAAAAAGACATAATTAAAATTTTTGTGGTACAAGCATTTGTTCTCTGCTTGGCATCGTTGGCTCGTCCTGGTTTTTTTCGGGAGTCACCCACTTGTACTGAATACCATTTTTCAACCAAACTAAATTTGTTAATAACAACTAAGAATGAAATAACCGTACCTGAGAAATAAGTAAACTGGCGAATGCATGCAAACAACAATTACAAAAGTACATATAGCAAATGAAAGATAACAGTTGTTGGTTTTTGCGGTGGTGTTTACCGGGAACTAATCAGCAAACAGCAAACCCAAAGCAGGTAAAGTAGTCGGTTAAACCCACTGGTTGATAAATATGGGCTGATGAATTTTTAGGCACCATTCATTCTAAAAGTAAGTGCAGCAAAATCTTCTAGGCTTAACGCTTCTGCTCTTTTATTAAAAATTTCATCCTGCAATACTTCAGGCGAAAACATGCCTTTAACAGCATTACGCAATGTTTTACGGCGCTGGCCAAAAGCCGTTTTAACCAAAAGCCGGAATGATTTTTCGCTGGTATAATTCAGGTCGGTTTTTTTTCGCCTTAAACGAATTACACCGCTTTGCACTTTTGGCGGAGGCGTAAAGCATTCATTGCTTACATCAAATAAATAATCTACCTGGTAAAATGCCTGTATCAATACGCTTAAAACGCCGTACACTTTGCTGCCTTCCTTACTTGCTGCCCTTTCTGCTACTTCTTTTTGAAACATGCCGATAACTACAGGTACCTGGTTTCTCCAATCTAAAATTTTAAATAAAATCTGGGTAGAAATATTATAGGGAAAATTTCCAATCACCACAAATGGTTCATCAAAAGGGGCGTCAATATCCAAAAAACTTTGGGCAATAATTTTATCTTTTAATAACGGGTATTTTTTTTGCAGATAGGCTGTTTTTGTATCATCTAATTCTACAGCCTTAAAATTTATATCTGGTATCTGAATTAAATATTTTGTTAGCGCACCACCACCCGGGCCTACCTCCAACAGGTTGGTAAAACTGTCTTCTTTTAAAGCATCAACAATTTGTTTTATAATACTTTCATCTTTTAGAAAATGCTGACCAAGAGATTTTTTTAATTTCACAATAAATGAGAGTTTGTTTTATTAACCGGCGGTGAAATTACAGTATTTAAGTAAGAAGATTGGTTGCAACCAAAACCGGGTTACTTCCCCTGCTCAAATCATTTTGCGCAAAGCAATGCAGCGGCAACCACTCCAGCGGTTTCTGTTCTTAATCTGGTATTGCCCAATGCAACTGCAATAAAATTATTTTGTAAAGCCTGTTCAATTTCTCCGGTGGTAAAATCTCCTTCTGGTCCAATCAAAATGAGTTTGGCCGTTGATGGGTTGAGAGGTTGTTGGGCAAGTTGGGTTTTAGATTTTTCATCTTCACAATGTGCAATCATTTTTTGTTGTTGAGTTGATTGCTTAATTACATCATTGAATTTTGTTGGGGCATGCAGCACGGGCAGCCAGGTTTGTTGCGATTGCAGCATGGCGCTGATTAATATGCCCTGCAGGCGCTCCTGCCGAAAATGTTGTTTCTCTGTGCGGCTGCAAATAAGTGGAATGATGGCTGTAACGCCTATCTCTGTTGCTTTTTCTAAAAACCACTCGAAACGGTTAGTATTTTTTACAAGGGAAATTGCCACAGATACTTTTCTGGCGCTTTGTTCTTTGAATTTTTTTTCTTTTACTTCAACCCGGCAATGTTTTTTATTATCATCCAAAATTGAACAAGTCAATAAATTTCCTTTGCCATCTGTCAGGTTCAGTTGCTCTCCCACCTTCATCCGTAATACCTGCACTACATGTCTGGAGGTAATTTCTTCCAGCACAAAATCTTTTTGTGTGTCATCATACTGGCTGATATAGAAATAAGGTAAATTCATTTTTTAATTAAATACTGCCAGCATAATTCTTTCTTTAGATGAACTTGCCGGTAAAACCAATTTCCTTCCATTATAAAAAATTTTATTTACTGCTTTTTTACTGACCGGCAAATAAATATCTACCCCACCCATAAAAGGAGCAGCGCTAAATTGTTTTATTGCTTTTCCACTTGTAGCACTATCTCCATCATCAAAGATAAAACTGGATATAATTGTTTTACTTGCTGGAGTTAATGCCGGAGATGAAACCGGTGTGCCATTTACTGTTACACTATCCCGACCGGCAATCATGGCTTTATTGGCCGAGAAAACTACCACTACCGACTGGTCATCTTTCCGTG
>JANPNY010000394.1:0-7606 GCA_031427745.1 Chitinophagaceae bacterium
TTGGTAATTGCTGTGCTGTTACATAATGTTTGTGCATTTGTTCCTGCGGCGGAGCTTAACGTTACGATTGGTAGTCCATTTACAGTGATGGTGCCTGTAGCTGTAACAGGACAACTACCTCCGGTGGTGGTAACCGTATAATTAAATGTACCGTTTGCAGTGGGGGTGCCAGTAATGGTAAAAACACCGGCACTAAACGAACCGGCTACGCCAGTAGGTAAACCGCTTATGCCGGCACCAGTACCAGTACCGCCTACTGAGTAAGTGATATTAGATATTGCTATGCCATTACATACCGTTTGGGTATTAGTTCCTGCGGTTGAAGTTAGTGCTATGGTTGCCAATCCATTTACGGTGATTGTACCTGTAGCAGTGGCTGCGGTACAACTTCCGCCGGTGGTAGTAACCGTATAATTAAAAGTGCCATTGACAGTGGGCGTACCGCTGATGTTAAACACGCCAGCACTGTATGCGCCGGTTACTCCCGTAGGCAAGCCGCTTACACCTGCACCTGTTGCTGAGCCGCCTACTGTATAAGTAATAGTTGTAATTGCGGCACTATTACAAAGGGTTTGTGCATTAGTTCCCGCTGCAGAGCTTAACGTAACCGTTGCAGCAACTACTGATAAATTTGTACCGTTGTCACTTCCCGTTACTGATGGGCCACTGCTAATTACTCTTATTCTATATCCCGATCCTGTAACAGTTCCGGGGGGAATGGTTGCGTTAATTGTGCCGTTATTTAAATTACTGACTAAAGTGCCTATTGAAACTGGGCTGCCAAATGAACCGGCTGCATTTGATAATTGTGCTGTATAGGTATTACCACTATAGGTTCCAAAGCTGGTAAAGGGAACAGACACGCTATTACCAGCACAAAATGGAGAACCAGAAACCGTGCCGGTAGTAATTGCATTGGGCGATGCAATACAGATAGTCCCATTCATACTGTTGGTACTGCCATTCCTTACTATTCTAAAATAATAAGTAGCTCCCGGGGTTAATGAAGTCAGAACTAAATTTTCCTGAATGCCATTACCGTTAGCATTAATACAACCTATTTCGGTTAAACCACTCGGGCATGAACCGCTATATGCATAAATCATGGCATCCCTGCCTGCGACAGGGGCATAAGAAATAGTTGCGGAGTTGCCGATTGCTACAAACTGACCCCAATTGTTAGCAGCTGCTCCACCCGTATTGCAAGAGCTCATAACAGGCCCGGTGCCTGTACCACTTACATCAAAAGTTGTGCCCGGTGTACAAGAGGAAGCATTTACCGGAGTTAAAAGTGTGGCAGTAGAACAGTCGGTAGTTTGCGAAAATGAAGTTGTTGCAAATATAAAAGTTGCAATCAATACTGTGTATGACAGCATTGTTTTCTTTGCCAGGTAACTACTGTTTCGTAATAAAACAAAGAGTTTTGATAGATTTTGGATATTCTTTTGCATAGATTTTATAGTTGGCTATAAAAGCTGTTTTCAATTAGGATAAAAAATGATCTTAAAACAAGCAAATTTGTAATGTTATTCAAAGCACTAATTGAAATGATGTAACCGCCCCTTTGCGCAGACAGTTTACAAATAAGTTGAATAAAGTATTTCATAAGCCTTGGATCTTAATGGCTTAAACGCAAAATCTGTAGGAATATTATTACACAGAGTAGGAATATCTCTAATTTCCTTCCGTGATACTAAACAGAAAGGCACTCATGACTCAAAAAAAAGTAGATAATGGGAGGATCTATTAACGGGGGGGCAAAAAAATGGCCGTCTTAATCGCTTAAGACAGCCTACTGTTTTTGTAACAAAACCGCTATAAAATGGGTGTAAATATTTATTTTGATGAGCTCATCTTAGCTTCAATACTAAGCGTAGCATGTGGTACCGCACGTAAACGGGCTTTGTCAATTAATTTACCTGTAACGCGGCAAATGCCATAAGTTTTATTTTCAATACGCATAATTGCTTTTTCAAGATGATCAATAAAAGTGATTTGGCGACTGGCCATCTGGCTAAGCTGTTCTCTTTCCATACTCAAGCTTCCATCTTCCATGGTCATGTAGCGATTGTCGCCTTCATCTCCTCCCATTTCATCTTTACGGGTAATTAAGCCGTGCAGGTATGCCAATTCTTTCTTTGCTGCTTCCAGTTTGCGCTGAATTAACTCTCTGAATTCAACCAATTCTGCGTCGCTATAGCGCAAAGTAGGCGCACCTGGGTCTATTTTTGCCTTATCTAGAACTGACTTTGTAAAATCCGGCTCGTATTTCCGGACAGTTTTGGTAGATATTTTTGGCATTACCAATGGTTTGGGGGCTGGCACTTTGATATCTTTTGCCTTAACTTCTACAGCTGGTTTAATGATTACTTCTTTAACCGTCGATTTTGCAGCCACCTTTGTTACTACTTCTTTCTTTGCCATGGGTTTGGGTGCTGGTTTTACAGCTTTTACAGGTGATTTTGCTTCCACCTTTGCATTAACTTTTACAGGTACAATAACTTTTTTTACAGGAATCGCTTTTTTTGCAACAGCCTTTTTTACAACCGGTTGAATAACTTTTTTAGCCGGTGTCACTTTTGAGGGCGGTAGAATAGCAGCCTTTTTTACCGGTTTAGCAGGTGCCTTGACTGCTTTTTTAGCAACAGGGACCTTAACTATGGGTTTCTTTATAGCTTTTTTGATGACAGCCACAGGTTTTACAACCTTTTTTATTAATGCCGGAGCAGCCTTAACTGCCTTTTTAGATGTAGGTTTTACTACTACTTTACCCTTTTTTGCCGGGACTTGCTTTTTTACTGCCATACTATATTTCTTTTTTTAGTACGTTCACTTTTAAGATGGCATTATTCACATCAATTTCGCTACCAGTAGCTAAAACAGGTATAAAAGCAAGCGAATCTGCCAGAATTTCGGCGCAAATATAATCTTTAAAATGAATTAATGCAGGTTGTACAGCCTCATTTTCTAATACTTCGATAAATATCCTGTCGGTAAGGGCAAACCCGCTTTCCTTTCGGATGGTTTGTATCTTATTTACAAACTCCCGGGCATCTCCTTCCTGCTTAAGAGCAGGAGTAATGGTAACATCCAATGCCGCAGTCAAACTTCCCTTGTTGGCAACTTCGTAGCCAGGTATTTCGTCCGTGGACACTTCCATATCCTCCCCTGAAATAATTATAGGGGCTTCATTTGCAGCCAGGTAGCCGGGATTCAATAAATATTCGCCGCTCAATACTTTATCAATGGTAGCACTGTCAAATCGGGCAATGGCATCGGCTGCCCATTTCATTTTTAGACCCAGTTTTTTTCCAAGGGTTTTAAAATTGGCTTTGGCCTTCCGTTTAATAAAATCATTTTCTGCCCCCAAAATATCAATCTCTTTTACATTGGTTTCTGCTTTGATTATGTCTTCAACCTTCTTCAGCCTTATCGCCATATCAGCATCTAACGCCGGAATTAACAGTTTTTGTAATGGCTGTCTTACTTTAATATTTACTTTTTTACGAACCGATAACACGAGCGAACAGGCATCTTGGGCCAATTGCATCCTTTTTTCCAAGTCGATGTCAATTATGGCATCATTTGCTTTTGGATAATCAAGCAGATGCACTGATTCTTTTGTAAAACGATTGGCTACTTCATTTAAGTTACTGTACAACCAATCGGCAAAGAACGGAGCCACGGGAGCCATTAGCTTACTTAATGTTTCGAGGCACTCATATAAGGTTTGGTAAGCACAGATTTTGTCAAATTCATACTCGCCTTTCCAGAAACGACGTCGACAAAGGCGTACATACCAATTACTCAATAGTGAGTCTACAAATTCTTCGATAGCTCTCCCTGCCTGGGTAGGTTCATAATCATCAAAATAACCTGTGGCAGTTTTTATTAATGAATTGAGAGAAGATAAAATCCACTGATCAATTTCCGGCCTGTCTTTTACGGGGATGTATTCTTCTTTAAATGAAAACTCATCCACATTGGCATACAAAGCAAAAAACTGGTAAGTATTATATAATGTTCCAAAAAACTTACGTTGCACTTCCTTTATACCTTCTGCATCAAATTTTAAACTATCCCAGGGAGATGCATTGGTGATGAGGTACCATCGGGTGGCATCGGCACCAAAAGTGTTAATGGTAACAAAGGGATCTACCACGTTGCCGAGGCGTTTGCTCATCTTATTACCATTTTTATCCAGCACCAGTCCATTACTCACCACTGTTTTATAAGCAACACTATCAAATAACAAAACTCCTAACGCATGCAATGTATAAAACCAACCACGGGTTTGGTCAACCCCTTCGGCAATAAAATCTGCGGGGAAGGCGTGCTTAAAGGTTTCCTTGTTTTCAAATGGAAAGTGCCACTGTGCATAAGGCATGGCGCCACTGTCGAACCATACATCAATTAAATCCGGCACCCGTTTCATTGGTTTACCCGACTTGCTTACCAGGATAATATCATCTACGTATGGTTTGTGTAAATCTAAAATACCTTCATGCAAATAATGTTTGTTGGTATCGCCACCCAAAATACGGGCAGCATTTTTTATTTCAATGTTCAGTTCTTCAATACTTCCAATACATTTTTCTTCATCTCCCTCTTCAGTCTTCCAGATAGGCAGGGGTGTACCCCAAAAACGGCTGCGGCTCAGGTTCCAGTCCACCATATTTTCCAGCCAGTTGCCAAAGCGGCCGGTGCCCGTAGCGGCAGGTTTCCAATTGATGGTTTTATTGAGTTCTATCATTCTGTCTTTTACTGCGGTGGTTTTAATAAACCAAGCATCTAACGGATAATAGATAATCGGCTTATCGGTGCGCCAGCAATGCGGATAGCTATGTTCGTATTTTTCTACTTTAAAGGCCCGGTTCTCTAATTTAAGTTTTACAGCTATGTCGATATTTACATCTACATAATCTATTTCATCTTTATAATTTTTAACAAAACGGTCGCTGAACTCGCCGCATCCTTCAATAAATTTTCCTTGTTTATCTACCAGGGTTAAAATGCCGAGGTTATTTTTTTTGCCCACTTTATAGTCATCTGCACCAAATGCCGGCGCCGTATGCACAATACCGGTTCCATCTTCGGTGGTAACAAAGTCACCCATAATAACCCGGAACGGTTGCGCACCAGGAGTAATCTCTTGTATTTTTTCTAATGTATTTGCATCCGAAGGGAGGAGTTGTTCGTATTGTACCCCTTCTAATTCCTCCCCTTTAAATTGAGCAATAATTTTCCAGGGAAGCAATTTTACTGCTGCTGAATAATTTTCAAAATCTCCATTTTCGCCTTCGGCTTTAAAATATTTGCTTACCAATGCTTTGGCAAGAATTAGGTTATTTGAAAGATGGGTGTATGGATTAAAGGTTTTTACCAACACATAATCAATGTTCGGTCCAACAGTTAGCCCAAGGTTTGATGGTAGTGTCCATGGCGTGGTTGTCCAGGCCATTAAGAAAGCCTCTCTGCCCTCCAAAGGAGGGTTCTGGGACCCTGCAATTGCAGCAAAAATTTTAGAAATAGCAGGATGCTCGTTTGCCCCACCTTTGGAGGGGTTGCGGAGGCGGAACATTGCTACCACACTGGTATCCTTTACATCTTTATATGTACCCGGCTGGTTTAACTCGTGGCTGCTTAGCCCCGTGCCTGCTGCCGGAGAGTAGGGTTGAATGCTAACACTTTCGTAGAGATAGCCTTTTTTATACAATTCGCTCAGGCACCACCACAGCGTCTCTATATAATCATTTTCAAAGGTTACATATGGATTATTAAGATCAACCCAATAGCCCATTTTTTTGGTGATATCGTCCCATTTATCTTTAAAACGCATTACCACTTCCCGGCATTTCTTATTGTAATCTTCAACAGATATTTTTTTTCCAATGTCTTCCTTGGTAATACCCAACTCCTTTTCCACGCCCAACTCAATGGGTAAGCCGTGGGTATCCCAGCCACCCTTGCGCTTTACCTGAAAACCCTGCATGGTTTTATAGCGACAAACAAGGTCTTTTAAGGTTCTTGAAATTACATGATGGATACCAGGCATTCCATTGGCGCTCGGCGGGCCTTCATAAAAAACAAATGGTACAGCACCTTCCCTTTCCGTTACGCTCCGCTCAAAGGCATTTATCTGCTCCCATTTCTTAAGCAGCTCCTCTCCTATTGCTGGTAAATTAAGTTGCTTATATTCTTTGTACCTGGCGCTCATATTTAAGTGGTGTAATGTTATAAAAATGTGGGCAAAGGTAATAAAATAGGGTTTTGCAGCATTATATTAAAACACGTTAAAATACAGCATTACAATTCAGGAGCAAAGTTTTCCACATTTTTTCTATTTGGCATAATATTGGACTTTTGTATTCAGGTAACAGCCAGAGGAAATTTACATTGTGTATTTTATTGTAAGTAAACTTTTGGGTTCAGTATTTAAAACAGGTTGATCTTATTTATACGGAATTATTGGCAGATCATTTACACTGGTGTTGATTTTTATGATAATGGTTGTGCTAAAAAATTTTGCTGGTTTAAGGTTTTATTAGGGTAAAGACGGGGGTATTCTTACTCCCGTCGTTTTTTAAAAATTGGATGGACCCGTTTTTAATTTCCATATATAATGCTGTTCAGTTGCAGCAGACCACATGAAGCTAGTAGAACAATTCATTATTCTAACAAAAAACTTAAAGGTTCAGGTAATTCAGGTTAAAGAAAAAAGGCATCTTATTACAGGTGCCTTTTTTCTTTATATCAATTGCTTCTCCGTATTATAAAACCCTGTCCAGCTGATCCTCTATTTTCAACAATGCATCCACTATCATTTTTGTTGCAACAGGGTTTTTATCTTCTGTGGCCTGTGTTGCAAACCATATCAGCACCATTGCAATATAATCCTGCATATCTTTTCCACCGAACTGTGTTTTAAAATCAACTATTTTATCGTTGATAATTTTTAGTGTGCTACGCACCTGCTCCTCATCTTTAGGATTAATTTTTATGCGATAGGTACGATCGCCAATTACGATATTGATAGGCAATAATTCGGCTGTCATTTTATTCACTTATTAGAGCAATACATTTATCAATTTCTTTAATATACTGACCAAGTTGTTTATCGAAGGACTTTTTATCTACCTCATTCATTTCCCCAGCGGCTGATTTTAAAATGCTCACCTGCGTATGCAACTGGTTTATCTCCACCAATTGCTTTTCGTTTAATCCATTTAATTCAGCTAGAGCCGTGTTCAATGATTCGTTTTGCTTTTGCAGCAGCAGGTATTGCTTCAGCAATTGCTGAAGTTTTGTATTTACTCTTTTAATATCGTTTTCTAATGCTTGCATAAAAACTTTGACAGACGCATGAATTTTCGACTCATTGCTTTATCGTCCACCGGTGACAGTGCACTTGCATTACTTCCTTACTTCGGCCTGCAACTCGCTTTCGTACGATGCGATAATCTTACACATCATCGCATCAATTTCTTTGTCCGTCATGGTTTTTTCTTCATCCAAAAAAGCAAAATTGATGGCCATTGATTTTTTACCTGCCCCCAGTTTTTCACTTTCAAAAATATCAAACAGGTTTACAGCTGCTAACTTTTTT
>JANPNY010000395.1:0-14956 GCA_031427745.1 Chitinophagaceae bacterium
TGTCAATTACTTCAATAAATACCAGTTGATTTTGAGTATGGGTTTTTATTTTTATTACCCCATTATTAGTATGGTTCAACGCTTCTTTTGCATTCTTCACCAGGTTGATCAACACTATTGAGACATGGTAAAATGAGTGGAGATTGATAATATACTTACTGTTTAATCATCAGTTTGTTTTTTCAATTGCACATAACTCCATGCAAAAAAGGGCGGCAAAATGAAAGCTGCAATCCACCAGAAACCTTCGGTAATAAAGTTGCAGATTATAGCCAGCAACAACAAATAGAATGGATAAAGTATGGTTAAACTGCCCACTATTATTGAATCGTAGTGGCCGGTTTTAGAAGCAGTTTTTTGTACTATTCTTTGCAGCGGAAAGTATAAGGGGAAGTGTAAACAATAGCCAAGTATTGCAGGTATTACAAGTACTGCTTTTTTTAGAGCGCTTATTTTTATTTCGAAAGAGAAAGCTTGTTTTGCCTTATCGCTGCTATCAATTTCATACACCATTAATTGCAACTGTTGTTGTATTGCGTTGGTAATGGCATTTAAGTTTTTACCAGGTTCATCGTCATTGATGGTTGAAAATTTACCTTGTTCAATAAATGAACCGAAATTGATGTGTACATTTTTACCAAACAAATGAAAGCTGCTGTAATTGATACCAACGGGTAAAATCTTTACAGGAATCGCTTTTTGCCAACTGGCAACAGCTAATCTTGCCGTTCCTTTTTTTAAGGGACGAAGGTGCCATTCATTTTCACACAGAGCTTCCGAGAAAATTAATACGACCCCTTCTTTTTTAAAAATGTGAATACAATCATCAAAAGTGTTATAGTTGAGTTGAAGGTTTTCGGTGCCTTCTCTTTCCCGGTATACAGGCAGCATTTTTAAGGACCTTAATATTGCATCGATTTTTTTGTTTTTAAATGCGTCACCTCTTGCCAAAGCGTAAACGGGTTCATCGAATAAAGTATCTAAAATAATGGCATCTAAAAAAGAGTTAGGATGATTGGTGGCTAACAACACAGGTCCTTTCGTTTTTAATAACTCTTTATTATTAATCCGGATATTTCTGCAAAAAATAGGGAGGAAGAGACGGGCAACTATTTTAAGAATTCGGTATAGCAATTGGTAATTTTTTATGAATATAGAAAAGAAAAATATTGCAATTGCAGTTTGCTGATATTTAATTAAGCTTTATCAATAATTCTCCTTGGTTTGCAGTTCAAAAAATTTGTATTGAAAAGAAAAGGAGATCAGCATTCCGCAAACTGAAACAGTGAAATAAAATATGAGCTAATTAAGCTGGGGGTCTATGGGATAATTAATCATCATTTCGTAAGCACCGCCTAAATGTTTCAGGCTGTCTTTCCAGATATCATCTGGTTTTTGATGAAAAACAAGTGGCGCAGTTGCATCCACCGTTAGCCAGCTTTTTTCTGCAATTTCTTCAGATAACTGGCCTTTGCTCCAGCCGCTGTAGCCAATAAAAAATCTAACTTTATTATAATCGATGGTACGGTTTTTTACCATTTTTGTTAGAATTTTAAAATCTCCGCCCCAATAAATTCCGTCCATTATTTCTTTGCCTCCGGGTATTTCTTCCGGGTATTGATGAACAAAATGTATCGTGTCATTTTGAACCGGACCTCCATAATAAACAGGTATAGGAAAGCCGTCAAAATTGGTAATAAGATCGTCCATGGTTTGTTCAAATTTTTTATTCAAAACAAATCCAAATGTGCCTTCATCCTGGTGTTCACAAATAAATACAACCGACCGCATAAAATTCGGATCCTTTAAAAAAGGGTCTGCAATTAGTAGTATACCGGATGTAGGTGAAATCATATTTCTAAAGTTATTGCTTTTTGTTTTGTAAGGGTAATTTTTAATTGTATTTTTCATTGTATGTAAGATGCCTAAACCTTCGTTAAAATTTATTTTTAAAGAATAGGTGTAATCTTGCAGCATTTAACTCATATACCTTTGCCACACGATGAAGCGAATTTTCCCCATTATTACTATATTAATTTTGTTGTCGTTGCTGGGCATCATTTTTTTTCAAATTTTGTGGATAAAGGGATCGCTGGAAACGGAGGAACAAAAATTTAATGACCATGTGAGCGTTGCTACCACACAGGCTGCAGAAGATCTGATGGAAGAAAAGGGCAACCTGGTGCCGTTGATGAAAAAGAATAATGGCTTTTTTCCAAGCGAAAAATTACAACTCGAAATTTTTAAACCAACCATCGTTAAGCGCTATTCAAAAGAAGAAATAAAGGGAATTATCCGTGCCGCTTTTGATAAAAAGGGACTCAAAAAAGTACCCTTTGAATTTGCCATCATCCCCACTACATTAATGGGTGAAGAAATTCAATCGGAAAACTTTTTTAAGCTGTACTCCGATTCTGCCAACAATAAAATGCACGTGATACAATTGGAATCGCCGGGTGGCAGCCTTTCGGAGGGAATCTCGCCGCAGGAATTGTTGATGATTACAGTGCCACATGCAAAAAACTTTATCTGGAATTCGATGACCTGGTTTATTATCGGCGCCATTCTATTTACTGTAATTATTGTAGCGGCATTTTTTTTAACTGTAAGGGCACTGCTGAAACAGAAAAAACTGAGTGAAATAAAATCTGATTTTATTAATAACATGACGCATGAGTTTAAAACTCCGCTGGCAACCATTTCGCTGGCAGTTGATGCATTAAAAAATAAAAGGTAATCGGTAACAGGGAAAAAATGGATTACTTTACCCGTATCATAAAGGAAGAAAACAAGCGGATGAATAAGCAGGTAGAAACCATACTGCAGGCTGCTTTGCTGGATAAGCAGGAGGTACAGGTTAATTTGAAAATGCTGCATGCACATGATTTAATTACCAGTGTGCTCAATAATATTCATTTACAGGTAGAGGAAAAAAAAGGGCGCCTTGAGGTGAATATGGAAGCAGAAAAAGATCTGCTGATGGCAGATGAAGTTCATTTCACCAATCTTGTAAGCAACCTCTTAGATAATGCTGTTAAGTACTCACAGGATAACCTTGTTATAAAACTAACTACAAATAATACCGGTAAACATTTTCTGTTGAAAATAGAAGACAATGGTATTGGAATGAGTAAAGAAACAGTTAGCCGAATATTTGAAAAATTTTACAGGGCACATACCGGCAACCTCCACAATGTAAAAGGCTTTGGTCTTGGGTTGAGTTATGTAAAAACAATGATAGATGCCCATCATGGCATTATTAAAGCAGAAAGTACCCTGGGAAAAGGAAGTACATTTTTCATATCTATGCCATTGGCTAAATAGGTAATCTATTTCTCACCAGCTTTTTATTGTCCTTTAGCATTCAGCGTGTAGTTGATTAGTTTTTCTTTTTAGAAAACGGAATCAAGATAAAGGCATTGCAATGTTTTTTTTGGAAACGCTCCCTTATCAAATCATTAGCTCCACCGATAATTTATATTTTCATCTCCCCAAAAGTTGAGTAAATATCTAAAAGTACTCAGACAGTTTTTTGCCATCGCAATTGCATTATAAGATAATTCACAGGTTATCCACCGCTATTCACACTCTATCCACCCGGAAATTAAGGTAAAAGCCCCACTTTGGCAGCGCCAGTATGCCCTACAAGTATGTGGACAAAAATGTTTTTTCTATTTTTGATAAGAAAGTGGGAAAAAGTGTTATTTTGTGGTAATATTTATTTCACATTGAATAACGCATTGTAAATGATTGGTTTTTTAGGAGAATTTGAGGTTACGTTAGATGCCAAAGGAAGGTTTCTATTACCAGCAGGTTTTAAAAAACAGCTGGCGGGAGACGCTGCCACCCAATTTGTAATAAACAGGGGTACAGAACAGTGCCTGGTATTATACCCAAAACAAACATGGGATCCAATATTTACCAAAGTGAGCATGCTGAATGATTTTGATCCAAAAGTAAGAACATTCCGCCGCTACTTTTTAAACGGCGCTACCCAAATGGAACTGGATAGTGCCAGCCGGTTGTTATTGCCGAAAGCATTGATGGAATATGCCGGATTAGAGAAAGATATCGTACTGGTATCTGCTGTGGATAAAATTGAAATATGGGATGTAGTAAAATACAAACAGTTCTTTGAATCTTTTTCGCCGGAATCGTACAGCGTACTGGCCAATGATGTAATGGGAGGCAACAACGGGCAGCATAACTAACCGTATGAGCACTAACCTACCAATAACATCTGATGGAAAGCATGAAGCTTCCAGTTACCATATCCCTGTTTTGTTACAGGAAGCGGTGGATGGCTTGGAAATAAAGCCTGCCGGTATTTACGTGGATTGCACATTTGGCGGCGGTGGTCATGGTAAACTTATTTTGGAAAGGTTGAAAGAGAACGGCCGGCTTGTTGCTTTTGACCAGGATGCAGCCGCTATAAAAAATCTGCCTGCAGATGACCGGGTGATTTTTGTACCGCAAAATTTTCGTCATATACAGCGGTTTTTGCGGTTGCATAAAATGACGCAGGTAGATGGAATTCTGGCAGATCTGGGCGTTTCAAGTCACCAGTTTGATGAAGCTGAAAGAGGATTCTCTTTTCGCTTTGATGCTGCATTGGATATGCGGATGGATCAACGCCAAAAATTGACAGCAGCTGATGTACTAAAAGAATTATCGGAACAGCAGTTACATAAAATGTTTGAACAGTATGGCGAAGTAACGAATGCAAAAACATTGGCCAAAACAATTGTGCAGCAACGAAAAATAGTTGTCATTACTACTATAAAAGAATTAAAGCAGGCTGTGCAGCCGGTGGTAATGGGTAACCCCCAAAAATATTTTGCACAATTGTTTCAGGCACTTCGCATACAGGTTAATGATGAATTAGGCGCTTTAAATGAATTGTTGCAGCAATCGCCGGGTTTGTTAAAACCTGGCGGTCGAATCGCAGTCATAACGTTTCATTCGCTGGAAGACAGGATTGTAAAAAACTTTTTTAAAACCGGTACCATGGATGAGCCTGAGCCAGCAGATGTATATGGTAACAAACCGGTAAGTCCGTTCACTATAATTACCAAAAAACCAATAACACCTTCAACCAAAGAATGTAAAATAAATACCAGGGCCAGGAGTGCAAAACTAAGAGTTGCAGAAAAAAGAACAGACAACGAATAAGGGAAATGGCTTTGCAGGGGGCATAATTAAAAAAGGATTTCGAAAAAATTGATTGATAATATGGCGGAATTAACCAGTGCACAGCAGGAAGCACCTACTCAAAAAATAGACTGGAAAAGATTTCTCAACCATCAATGGGTGGTAAAGAACATTCCCTTTTTTTTGTTTTTGGCAATGCTGGCAGTGTTATACATATTCAACGGCCACTTTGCAGATAAACTAACCAGGAAGATTGCAACATCCGAGAAGCACATAAAGGAACTGGAATACGAAAATAAAACCATCAGGAGCGAAGTGATATTCAGAAGCAAGGCAAGTGAGTTGGCGAAAGCAGTAGAACCATTGGGATTAAAAGAATTAACCGAGGCGCCTACTGTGTTAATAGACGAGCCAAACGAAAAATAAGAAGCCCCGCTAACTCCTTAAAGGAGTGGACAAGGCAAGTGTTTATTATGCAGAAAGTTACTAAATGTTGGTAGCAATAAAAGAGTGAAAAGCTGGTGTGGCGGAGCGATTAGCGGATAAAGATCAAAAAAAAGTATGCCGTATAATTGAGTAACTCCCGAAAAAAATCGGGACAGGCCAACGATGATGATTAGAGTTAATAATGCTTGTTTCAGAAAAATAAAAATCAATAACTCCATTGATGGAGCTGGGGTATGGATGTAAAAAAAGACATATTGTGGCGGGTTTATCTCTGTTTTTTGGGGATGGTAGTACTAGGTTTAATAGTGCTGGGTAAGGCATTTTATATACAGCAGGCAGAAGGCAAATATTGGATGAGTATGGGTGACAGTCTTCACCAGAAATTTATGCCATTGCTTGCGGAAAGGGGAACTATTTATAGCGAAGATGGAAATATGCTCAGCACATCGGTTCCCATTTTTGATGTGTATGTAGATTTTGGCGCAGATGGCCTGAGGGAAAAAAATGGTGAACGCTTTAAATATAATATCGATTCTTTAAGCTATTCACTGGCTAAACTTTTTAAAGATAAACCGGCCATAGATTATAAAAGGGAAATGCAGCTGGCATACAAAAATACAGATAGGTATTATCCTTTAAAAAAGAAAATTTCTTTTGTTGAATATGCAACCTTACGGAATTTTCCTTTGGTAAGACAGGGTAAAAATAAAAGCGGTTTTATTATCGACCCCAGGGATAAAAGAATTAATCCTTATGTATTGCTGGCCAACCGTACTATTGGTTTATCAAGAGAAAAGGGCGGACAAAATGTAGGGTTGGAACAAAAGTACGACAGCTTTCTGAAAGGTACAACAGGACAGCGTTTGATGCGCTACATAGCGGGCGCTTATTTGCCGGTTGAAGGAGTGGAGATGGAGCCGGAAAATGGCAAGGACATTATCACAACACTCGATACATACATGCAGGATGTGGCTGAAAATGCTTTAATGAAAATGCTGATGGGCAATAACTCGTTGCATGGTACTGCCATTGTGATGGAAACGGCTACCGGCAAAATAAAAGCTATTGCCAACCTGGGAAAACAAAAGGATAAAAAAGACAGTAGTTTTTATACAGAAGATTTGAATTATGGCATAGGAAAGGCAACAGAGCCCGGTTCTATTTTTAAACTAGCCACTTTAATTGCTTTGCTGGAAGATAAATATGTAACCAAAAATTCCATTGTGGATTGCGAAGGTGGAGCCAAATTATTTTATGGGTTAAGAATAAAAGATTCTCACCTCGGTACTGGCGCCATCACAGTAAAGGATGCTTTTTTACGAAGTAGTAATGTAGCATTTGCAAAACTGGCTGATCAATATTATCACACGCAGCCATCAAAGTTTATTGAACATTTACATCATTTTAGGTTAGATACCTTAACAGGTATTGATATCACCGCCGCATCCGGAAAACCCACTATTAAAAAGCCAACTAACAGAAGCTGGGCCAACACTACCATTCCCTATATGGCGCATGGGTACGAAGAATTGGTTACGCCGTTGCACATGCTGATGCTGTACAATGCAGTGGCCAACAATGGTAAAATGATGAAGCCCTACCTGGTAAATGCAATCAGGGAATATGGTATAGATGTAAAGAATTTTACGCCACAAATATTGGTTGATAAAATTTGCAGCGACGAAACTTTGGTTCAGTTAAAAGAATGTCTTGCTGCGGTGGTAGATAGTGCACATGGTACCGGCCACAAAATATTATTCGACAGTGCGTACGCTATCGCAGGTAAAACAGGCACAGCTGTTACAGCATTGGATAACAGAGGTTACAATAAAGGCAATAAAATTTACCAGGCATCTTTCATTGGTTATTTTCCTGCAAACCAACCTAAGTACACTATTGCAGTAGTTATTCAAAACAGTAATGAGTCAAAATTAATTTATGGTGCGGATGTATCCGGAACAGTCTTTAAAGAAATAAGCGACAAAATTTATAGCCGTTACGTGGGCAATAAAACTTACAAATCAAACGCAGGGCCAGATACGGGTTTCTACAACTTTACCGGCTTGCACAATGAGATTACAGCCATCAACAGTACATTAAAAATACCTTTTATCGATTCTGCAAATGGGGGTTATTGGAGAACAATGCGGCTGCAAAAAAACAATGCAGTATTACAATTTCCAACGATGATGCTTACAGGTTCACAGGTAATTCCCAACGTAATTGGGATGGGCTTAAAGGACGCAGTATACCTCACAGAAAATAAAGGATTGAAAGTAATAGCGACAGGCAGAGGGAAAGTAATTAATCAAAGTTTAGCAGCAGGAACCACATTTAAAAAAGGAGAAACACTTACAATTTTTTTGAATTGATTTTAAAAGATATACTATATAAAGTAAGCATACGCAGTGTAAAGGGTAATACCGATACAGTCATCAATAAGTTGCAGATAGATTCAAGGAAAGTAACTGGCGGAGATTGTTTCATCGCCATAAAGGGTGCAGCAACCGATGGTCATCAATACATTGATACAGCACTTAATAATGGTGCAGTAGTTATTGTTTGTGAAGAGTTGCCTGTATCATTTGTTGAAAAAGTCACCTACATACAAGTAGAAAACAGCGCCATTGCGGCAGGCTTTATCAGTCATAATTTTTATGGAGAGCCTTCTTTGAAATTGAAGTTAGTAGGCGTTACAGGTACCAATGGCAAAACAACCATTGCCACCATTTTATGGAAATTGTTTGCAGCGCTGGGTTACAAATGCGGGTTGGTAAGCACAGTACAAAATCAAATTGGTGAGCAGGTAATTCCATCAACCCATACTACCCCCGATGCCATCAATGTAAATCAATTGATCGGGCAGATGGCAGTTGCCGGGTGCGAATATGTTTTTATGGAATGCAGTAGTCATGCCATTCACCAGAATCGGATTACCGGGCTCCAGTTTACCGGTGCCCTGTTTAGTAATATCACACACGATCACCTGGATTATCACAAAACATTTGATGAATATATCCGGGTAAAAAAATCATGGTTCGATGGGTTGCCTTCAACTGCATTTGCCATCAGCAATGCAGATGATAAAAGGGGCAGGGTGATGTTGCAAAATACCAACGCTAAAAAATATTATTACAGTCTTAAAACACTGGCAGAGTTTAAAGGAAAAATTTTAGATAATAGTATTACAGGATTGCACATGATGGTAAACGAGCAGGAAGTGTATTTCCGGCTGATTGGTGAATTCAATGCCTACAATTTGCTGGCAGTTTATGGTGCGGCCATTTGCCTTGGTCAGGATAAAAGCCAGGTATTGCAACTGTTGAGCAATCTCGATGGAGCAGAAGGCAGGTTTGATTATACGGTGAGCCCAAATGAAAAAATTATCGGCATTGTGGATTACGCTCATACTCCGGATGCCCTGCTGAATGTGTTGGCAACCATTAAAAATTTAAGACAAGGACACGAGCATATTATTACAGTTGTTGGCTGCGGAGGCGACAGGGATAAAACCAAACGGCCCATTATGGCGGAGGTAGCATGTGAATACAGCGACAGGGTAATTTTCACTTCCGATAATCCACGAAGTGAAGATGCACTGGAAATAATTAAGGAAATGGAAGCAGGCGTAAATGTAGTTGCAAGAAAAAAATACATTTCAATTGCAGACAGACGGGAGGCAATTAAAACTGCCATCAGCCTTGCTGCAAAAGAAGACATAGTGCTGGTAGCCGGAAAAGGCCACGAAAAATACCAGGATATAAAAGGCGTAAAATATGATTTTGATGACAAGCAGGTACTGAAAGAAATGTTTGAGTTACTTGAAAAATAACAACTGGTAGCAGGCAACCGAAAATTGTTTGTAGAGTTTTTAAAAATATAAAAAAAGACCCTGGTCAATGGACTTTGGTTAGTCGTTAAAATTATGCTTTATCACCTATTCGATTGGCTTACCAAACACTGGACTACTTCTGGGTTTCCCGGTAGTGGACTGTTTCAGTTCATTACTTTCCGGGTAATGCTGGCGGTTATTTTGAGCTTGGTAATCACTACGGTGTATGGAAAAAAACTCATCAGCTTTCTGCAACAAAAACAGTTAGGAGAAAGTGTAAGAGATCTTGGGCTTGCAGGAGAACAACATAAAAAGGGTACGCCAACAATGGGCGGTATCATCATTCTGCTGGCAATAATAATTCCAACATTATTATTGGCCAACCTCGATAAAGTTTATATACGCCTGATGTTATTGTGCACAGTTTGGCTGGGTACCATCGGATTTATTGATGACTATTTAAAAATTCGTTCCAAGCGGCTGGCACAACAAAAGGGGCTGGCCTATAAAAAAAGCGACAGTGATGGACTGGCAGGAAGATTTAAAGTTTTTGGACAGGTTATGCTGGGAATAATAGTTGGTGTCACCTTGTATTTCAGCCCGAGTGTAACAGTTAAAAGAGAAGTGATTGCCAATGCAAATCCGCAAACAGTAATTCAGGCAGGCGAAAAAAGATTAAAGGAAGATACGGTAATCATCGATGGAAAAGCTCATCGCTTTGTAAGTGTAAAAACGCCGATTACTACCATTCCATTTGTAAAAACACATGAGTTTAATTATGCAAAATTATTGCCTGAAAGCTGGCAGGGCTTTACTTATATAATCTATATCATCATTGTAATATTTATAGTAACTGCGGTTAGCAACGGTGCAAATATTACGGATGGATTAGATGGTTTGGCAACAGGGGTAAGTGCCATCATCGGGATATGTTTGGGCTTATTTGCCTATGTAAGCGGCAACATAAAGTTTGCCGAATATTTAAACATCATGTACATTCCCAACCTGGGCGAACTGTCCATTTTTATCGGAGCATTCGTTGGAGCATGTATCGGGTTTTTATGGTACAATGCTTATCCGGCGCAGGTTTTTATGGGAGATACCGGCAGCCTTGCATTGGGTGGAATTATCGCAGCACTTGCCATCATCGTTCGAAAGGAATTATTGATACCATTTTTTTGCTTTGTGTTTTTGGTAGAAAATATGAGTGTGGTAATACAGGTGAGTTATTTTAAATACACCCGGCGAAAGTATGGCGAGGGGCGGCGGATATTTTTAATGAGCCCATTGCATCATCATTACCAGAAGTTGGGCTATCACGAAAGTAAAATTGCCGTGCGGTTTTGGATTATAACAATTGTAAGTGTGGTGATGGCTATTGTTACGCTAAAGTTGAGATAGAATACTTTGTTTCTTTTTTAAAAGTTGAGTTTAAAAAGGAATGTTATTATAGAAGCCGATACTGATGAAAAATTAAGCTGTTAATCACGTGAATGATTTAAGAAAACTACCCTTTAAATTCTATGCTGTTGAAGAACCTTTTTATCTCGTCCTGTAAAAACAAATAAAATCTAAATGCCAATGCTGATTAAAAAGCAAAGGCAAAAAATAATGATCTCTTATTGATTGCTTAATTGCATCAATGGGGATTGCCAACAGACCTGTTAAATTCTATGCTGTTGAAAAACCATTTTTAAACAATTAATATTTACCATTTGCAAAAATGAAAGTTGCCGAAAATTTGTCTGCTGATGTAAAGCCGCCCATTCTGGTTGCTTCATTTAAACCCGGGCTCGTAATACTCGGTGCAGGTGAAAGTGGTATTGGTGCAGCATTGCTGGCAAAACAAAAAGGCTACAATGTATTTGTAAGCGATGGAGGTACCATCAAAGAAAACTTTAAAGCGGAGTTGTTGCAGCACAACATCTCGTTTGAAGAAGGCACACACACGGAAGCAACTATTTTAAATGCAAACGAAGTAATGAAAAGCCCTGGCATACCAGAGAAGAATGAAATGGTAAAAAAGATCAGGGCAAAAGGAATTCCGGTGATAAGTGAAATTGAATTTGCTTATCGGCACAAAGGCAACAGTAAAATTATTGCCATTACTGGTACCAATGGTAAAACCACCACCACTGCATTAACCTATCATATTTGCAAACATGGTGGAGCAGATTGTGCAATGGTGGGCAACATTGGTTACTCCTTTGCAAGGCAGGTAGCGTTGGAGCCAAAGGCCTTGTATGTGGTGGAAGTGAGTTCTTTTCAATTAGATGATATTGATACATTCAGGCCGGATGTGGCCATACTAACCAATATCACCGAAGATCATTTAGACAGGTATGAATATGCAATGATTAATTACATCAACAGCAAATTTAGCATTGTAAAAAATCAGCAACCCGGCGATGTATTTATTTACTGTCTGGATGATGAAATAACAAACAGGCATATAAAAAACTATTCCATTAAATCAACATTATATCCCATAACCATGAGCAAAGAATTACCCGAAGGTGCCTACATCAGTAACAGTATGCTGCACTTGAAATGGAAAGGTGAAGAAGTAGAAATGAACATCAAAGATTTTGCCTTAAAGGGTAAGCACAATCAATACAATGGCATGGCAGCCGGAGCCGCATCAGTAGCGGTTGATATAAAAAAAGAACACGTGAGAGAAGCATTACAAACCTTTCAAAGCCTCGATCACCGCATGGAGCAGGTAGTAAATATCAGGGGCGTTGAATTTATAAACGATAGCAAGGCAACCAATGTAAACAGTACCTGGTTTGCATTAGAAAGCATGGAAAAGCCAACCATCTTAATAATGGGAGGTGTAGATAAAGGCAACGACTATTCTATAATGTACGAGCTGGTAAAAGAGAAGGTTAAAGCCATTGTTTGTTTGGGTACCGACAATAGAAAGATTCACGAAGCTTTCAGCAACATAGTGCCCTTAATGGTAAACACTACTACAGCAGCAGAAGCTGTGCAGGCCGCTTTCCACTTTGCCAGCAAGGGCGATGTGGTATTGTTAAGCCCGGCTTGTGCAAGTTTCGATTTATTTAAAAATTACGAAGACAGGGGCAACCAGTTTAAGCAGGCGGTAAAAGATTTGTAGATGCAATTGCTCATTCCCCAAAACCACCATGGGCAATATGGGGGATGGTTACAATAATTCAGAATTTCAAAATTTATTTACCAGTCTTTGGCGGTAAAAAATATGTCAGATAGTAAAACGATATTAAAACAAATTTTCGGCTTTAGTGAAAGCAGCGAAGGTGCCTTTAGCGCTTCCATGAAAGGATTGGGTAGTACCAGCCTTGTAAATAAAACTAAAGGCGATCGGGTTATATGGGCAATCGTAATTATATTAACCCTTATCAGTTTGCTGGTGGTATATAGCAGCACCGGATCATTGGCATATAAATACAGTAAGAGTACCGAAAGCTTTTTGTTTAAGCAGTTTACTTTTATAATTTTAGGGGTACTCATTATCTATTTTGCACACAGGGTTAACTACACAATTTATTCGAGGATAGCGCTGATTTTATTTTTGATTTCTATCCCGTTGTTGTTATATACCTTGTTTTTTGGTGTACAATTAAATGCCGGCAGCCGATGGATTAAGCTGCCTGTTATCAACATGACTTTTCAAACTTCCGATTTGGCAAAGCTGGCATTATTCATGTACATGAGCAGGCAACTAAGTCGTAAGCAAAGTGTGATTAAAGATTTTAAAAAGGGGTTTCTGCCTATCATTATTCCTGTAGCAATTATTTGTGTACTGATAGCACCAGCCAATCTTTCCACCGCCATATTAATTGCTGGTACAAGTATTTTGTTAATGTTTATCGGAAGGGTAAATTCAAAACATATTTTAGCTACTATTGGTATAGCAATGATACCGGCCTTGATACTAATTTCTATCGCTGTAAAATATTACGAAAAAGAAGAACATAAATCTAAAAACCTGCCAACCATTTTAGCTACCGGAAGAATACCCACATGGATAGGAAGAATACAAACTTTTATCTACAGCAATAAAGAAGACCAGAATGAAAAGCTTTACCAGATAAACCAGGCAAAAATTGCTATCGCCAGTGGCGGATGGTTTGGTCGTGGACCCGGTAACAGCAATGCAAGAAACTTTTTACCACACTCTTACAGCGATTTTATATTCGCCATTATTTTAGAAGAGTATGGGTTACTGGGCGGCATTTTTATTGTTTTTATTTACTTATTGTTTTTGTACCGGTGCATCCGGTTGTATCAAAAATGTCCGTTTGCATTTGGTGCATTTCTGGCGTTGGCATTAAGTTTTACCCTGGTAATACAAGCCATCGCTAATATGGGAGTAAATGTAAATGTATTCCCAAATACGGGCGTCACGTTACCGTTAGTTAGTATGGGTGGCAGTAGTTTTTTATTCACCTGTTTATCAATCGGTATCATATTAAGTGTAGCAAGAAATGTGGAACAGATGGAAAGTCACCTATCTCCCAAAGGCGGAACCCAGATTCAGGCAGACTAAAAATTATTGAAAGTAAAAGTGAAACTGAAAGATAAATGGATGATGATTCAAAATTAAAAGCTTCAAAGATCCCCCCTTCGGGGAGCGGGGGGGCCGGGCTTCGTATCATCATTGCCGGTGGCGGAACAGGAGGGCATATTTTTCCGGCGGTAGCCATTGCCAACGCCATCAAACATATGCGACCAGATGCAGACATTTTATTTGTAGGTGCAAAAGGGAAAATGGAAATGGAAAAAGTGCCGCAAGCGGGATATAAAATTGAAGGATTGGATATTGCAGGTTTCAACAGAAGTTCTTTGATAAAAAATATTGGGTTGCCTTTAAAACTAGTAAAAAGTTTTTTTCAGGTAAAGAAAATATTTAAAAAGTTTAAGCCAGTGGCAGTAATTGGTGTTGGAGGTTACTCAAGTTTTCCGGTATTAAAATTTGCGCAATCACAAGGCATTAAAACCTTTATACACGAAAGCAATTCTTTTGCCGGAAAAACGAATATAATGTTGGGTAAAAACGCTACTAAAATTTTTGTTGCCATCGATGGAATGGAAAAGTTTTTTCCGGCTAGCAAAATAATCATCAGCGGAAACCCTGTACGATCAAGCATTACAAACAATCAAATTAGCAGGGAGAAAGCCATTCAGTTTTTTGGATTAGATCCACAAAAAAAAATTGTGCTGTCTGTTGGCGGAAGCCTCGGTGCCAAAAGCATCAACGAAGCATTGGACAATCATATTACCGAATTTGAAAAAAATAACCTGCAATTGATTTGGCAAACCGGCAAGCCCTTTGCCGAAAAAGGCAAACAAGCAGGAGCTGGAAAAGCAAATATTTGGGTAAGCGATTTTATCAACCAAATGGAATATGCTTATGCAGCAGCCGACCTGGTGATAAGCAGGAGTGGAGCGATGGCCATTGCTGAATTATGTGTGATGAAGAAGGCAGTGATCTTTGTTCCGTTTCCTTATGCAGCGGAAGATCATCAAACAGTAAATGCA
>JANPNY010000396.1:0-5296 GCA_031427745.1 Chitinophagaceae bacterium
TTACACCGCCACCAAAAGGCAGGTTCATTTGTGTTAACTGGTAAGGCTTTTTGTCCGGGTATTCTGCAAAACCCTGTCCTTCTGTTCGTAATGGATGAAGTTCGTGCCAGGTTACATTACCATTCTGATCTTTAAGCGACCCTTTGGGATTAAAATGAAAAGCACCCAACCCAGCAAAAATATATGGTCTTAGCCTCGGGTTATATTCTTCATCGTTTCTTTTTGCAAATTGAATTGGAAAAAATTCTACTGCTGCATACACTTCCCACATATTGCTTTTAAAATCAAGATTTCTTTGCTTACGCCACAATTCATCTACTCCATTGGTATTTATTAAAGGATCTTTTCCTTCCACATAGGTGTATTGACCTGCGAGCCTGATGCCATACCAGTCTGAAGGATAAACAGCAATAAAAGCACCTTTCATCAATTTGGTAAGCTCAAAATTCAGATCTTTAATAAACGTTGTTCCTTTACCCACTTTACCACCCAAATCGCCCAGGAAAAAAGTGGGGCCAAAGTTTAAGCCGGCCTCAATTTGAACCTCATCATTGCCCAACATTAAATGCTGTGCATTGCCGGTAGTATAAATAAACAGTAAAAAAATAAACGGGAAAAACCGCTTTTTAAAAAAGGTTTGTAAATGATTTTTCATTAGGGAACCATTTTGGATGATTTGGATTAAACGGATTAGTCACGGATTAAATAGTTAAACAACGTAATAACTACATCTTCCTTCACTAAAAATAACAAACGGCCAAAACAACAAATTATTGTTTATTTACTTAGAACCCGACTGTAGCTGCATCTTTATATGCGGTATGCCGTCTTCGTCATATTCATCGCTGACTTGCTTAAAGCCAAGATCGCTATAAAATTTTTCGAGATAAAACTGTGCGCTGATGGTTATTAAAGGATGGTTGAATTGTGCCAGTGTTTTGGCAATCGCCAGCTGCATCAGTTGTTTTCCGCAGCCGCATTTGCGGTAGGCCGGGGAAGAAACCACCCTGCCAATGCTCGGAGAATCATAAGATAATCCGGCGGGCAATATTCTGCAATAGGCAGCCAGCATATTATCATCCCATCCTGCAAGATGATAAGATGCCTGGTCTTTATCATCTGCATCCTGGTAAACACAATTTTGTTCTACAGAAAAAACTTCCATCCGCAATTGCATGATAGCATATAATTCTTCTACTGTCAGTTGGTGGAACGATTTGTATATCCAGTTAAGTTGCATGTGGTCTCCGTTTAGTTTTAGGTAAACAAAGTTGTATTTAATTCTTTAATAGTTGAATAATGATTGTATAAAACTACTTTTACATTGGCAATTAATTAATACGTCATGAGCAAGCTATTTTACCTGTCAGCAGCCCTGCTTTTGCTGCTTTCATCCTGCAAAAACAAGCAGGAAAAAATCCACCCAACTATTGAAGATATTACAGAATCGGTTTATGCCTCGGGGATTGTAATAAGCAACCAGCAATACCAGGTTTTTTCCAAAGCAAATGGCATTATCAGGCAAATACTGATAACAGAGGGCGACATGGTAAAAAAGGGAGATCCCCTTATCATCATTGCAAACGAAACCGCAGCACTCAATACCGAGAATGCGCAACTGGCAGCTGATTTTGCGGCCAGCAATACTGCAGGCGACAAACTGAATGAATTAAAAATTAATATCGACCTGGCAAAAAACAAAATGGACAATGATGCATCCCTGGTAGAAAGGCAGCGAAATCTTTTTAATGAAAATATTGGCACCCGAAATGAACTGGAGCAACGGGAACTGTCGTTAAAAAACTCCACCACAGCCTACAAGGCTGCACAATTGCGTTACAACGATTTAAAAAAGCAATTGGAATTTAACCTGCAACAATCAAAAAAAAATGTAGCCATCAGCTCCAGCCTCTCCAACGATTTTACCATCCGCAGCCAAATGGATGGAAGGGTTTATAGTGTTTTAAAAGAGCAGGGCGAAATGGTGAATACACAAAGTCCGGTTGCTGTAATCGGCGATGCCAGCGATTTTAAACTTGAGCTGCAGGTAGATGAATATGATATTGCAAAGATAAAGCAGGGGCAAAAAGTATTACTCAATATGGATAGCTACAAAGGCCAGATTTTTGAAGCCATTGTATCAAAAATAAATCCGCTGATGAACGAACGCAGCAGGTCTTTTACTATTGACGCCGTTTTTGTAAACAAGCCTCCGGCTTTGTATCCAAACCTTACAACGGAAGCAAATATTGTTTTATTAACCAAACAAAAAGTATTGACTATTCCCAGAGCCTATTTAATTGATGACAGTTTTGTATTGATGGAAAAAAATAAAAAAGTAACAGTAACTACCGGCCTTAAAGACTACCAGAAAGTAGAAATAACCGTTGGGTTAAATGCCGGCGACTTCATTTTTAAGCCAACGAAATGAATTACAAATTAATTTTCAGCATTGCCCAATCCCTCCTGCTTGCACGCTGGAAACAGACGCTGGTAGCGGCTATCGGCGTTACCTTCAGCATTACCATGTTTATCACGTTGCTCAGTTTTATGACGGGTTTAAATGATTTACTGGATGGACTTATTTTAAACCGTACCGCCCACATAAGATTGTACAACGACATAAAGCCCAACAATAATCAGCCTGTAAACAATGTGGCTGATTATAAAAATTCGTACAACTTTATTCATTCACTTAAATCCGGCAACAGTCGTCAGGAAATTTATAACAGTGCAGCCATAATAAAAAATATCCGGCAAGATGAAAGAGTACTTGGACTGGCTCCAAAAATAACAGCACCGGTTTTTTTTAATGATGGCAGTGTAGAAATAACAGGTGTAATAAACGGCATTGATGTAGCGGCGGAAAGCAACCTGTTTCATTTTGAAGAGTATGTAACAACTGGCAATACGATCGACCTGAAAAATGTTAGTAACAGTATTATTTTGGGTAAGGGTTTATCAGAAAAATTACTGGCTAATATCGGCGATGTGGTGCAGCTGACCACTTCCAAAGGCGAGCGCTTTCCATTAAAAGTAGTTGGCTATTTCCAATCCGGATTACTGGAACTTGATAAAGTGCAGAGCTATGCATCTATTGGCACCACACAAAAAATATTGGGTAAGCCCAATGATTATGTTACCGATTTACAAATAAAACTAAAGGATATTAAAATGGCACCTGCTGTTGCAAAAGAATATGCATCAAAATTTGGAGCCGATGCAGAAGATATACAAACTGCCAACTCTCAATTTGAAACCGGCAGTTTTGTACGCACGCTTATTTCTTATACAGTTGGCATCACTCTGCTGGTGGTGGCCGGCTTTGGCATCTACAATATTTTAAACATGATGATCTATGAAAAAATGGATTCCATTGCCATTTTAAAAGCCACCGGTTTTTCGGGTAAAGATGTAAAAAGAATATTCTTACTGATATCGTTAACCATTGGTTTTTTCGGTGGATTGTCAGGTCTAATTGCCGGCTTTGCGTTATCTGCCACCATCGACCAAATCCCATTTAACACGGCCGCCCTGCCTACCATTACCACGTATCCCATCAACTATAACCCTGTATTTTATTTCATCGGTTCTACCTTTTCGTTGCTCACCACCTACATGGCCGGATGGTTTCCTGCCCGAAAGGCGAGCAGGATAGATCCTGTAATTATTATAAGAGGAAAATAATATGAGCGATCGTATTTTAGAAGCAAAGCAAATCAATAAATATTTTCACGATCCCGTTACTGTAAAGGTCCTCAGTGATATTAATTTCTCTGTGAACAAAGGCGAATTTGTTGCTGTTACCGGAAGATCCGGTTGCGGAAAATCTACCCTATTGTACATACTTTCCACGATGGATACAGATTATGAAGGAGAACTATTAATAGACGGTGAAACTATGACCAACCAAATGGAAGCAGCGCTGGCAAAGGTTCGCAATGAAAAAATCGGTTTTGTTTTCCAGTTTCATTACCTGTTAAATGAATTTTCTGTATTAAAAAATGTAATGTTACCCGGACTAAAACTCAATAAATATTGTGCCAGAGAAGTAGAACAAAGAGCACTGGAAAAACTGGAGATGCTGGATATAAAAAAACTGGCAGATAAGAAGGCCAGCCAGATTTCAGGTGGCGAAAAACAGCGGGTAGCCATTGCCCGTGCCCTCATAAACGACCCTCATATTATTATGGGTGATGAGCCCACAGGTAACCTCGATAAGAAAAACAGTGAACTGGTATTTGATATTTTTAAGCGCCTTTGTACGGAGTTTAATCAAACGCTGTTGATAGTAACGCACGACAATAGCTTTGCTGAAAAAACCAACCGGATTATTGAAATGGAAGATGGAAAGATTATCAGGCAATAACTATTTACTTTTTTCAATAACCTTAAATGCGGCTCCAAGGTTGAGGATGATATCACCCGGCAGCATAGCCTCCTGCGAAAACTTTTCAGCAGCAATATCGCCGGCAAGCCCGTGCAAGTAAACTCCCAGTATACAGGCCTGCAAAGGATTATAGCCTTGCGCCAACAGTCCCGTAATGATGCCCGTTAGTACATCTCCACTCCCACCCTTTGCCATACCAGCATTGCCCGTGTTATTAAAATACCCTTTGCCCGTGGGAGTGGCAATCAATGTATGGTGGCCCTTCAATACGATGTAAATTTTTAATTCTGCTGCTTTTTGCATGGCCAATTCAGCTCTTTCAAAATCATTAACCGACTCACCAAAACAACGATCAAATTCTTTAGGATGTGGTGTGAGAATGCTATTGGCAATTAATAAAGATTGCTTTGCAGGATAAAACGCCAGATATTGGAGTGCTGAGGCATCCATCACTAAATGACCTTTCCATTTTTCAATAATATTATCCAGCACTTCCACTGCAACGGTACCCGTTCCCAAGCCCGGACCAATACCAATAACCGCTTTTTTATGCCAGCAATATTCCATAAACTTTTCATCCGAGTCGGTTATGCATAAGGCTTCCGGAGCCTGAGCCTGCAAAATATTGCCGCCCACTTCCGGAACAGCAACTGTTAACAACCCCACCCCACTGCGTAAACAGGCTTTGGCTGCTAATACCGCAGCTCCCATCATGCCTTTGCTGCCTGCGTACAACAATGCATGCCCATAGGTGCCTTTGTGTGCAAAGTTCTTTCTTGGAAGGTAGATTTGGCTGATCATTTCATCAACCACTATCTCAAAAACAGCCGGTTCATCTGCAGCAAATTGTTTGTGCAGGGCTATATCCAATACATGGACTTCGCCGGAATAAGGTTCATTTTCTGC
>JANPNY010000397.1:0-4435 GCA_031427745.1 Chitinophagaceae bacterium
GTAGCCCAGTTTCCCGGATCCATATAGCCAACACTAATTAAATAGGCAGGCCCTAAAAAAGAAAGCAATCTTCTCCAGCCTGTTTTTTTATGACCCGTAGTGTCGATGCTTTGGTGAACTTCACTTAAAGAATTGTCGTTGTATTTTGATTGCATCATATTTGAAACCTTTCAATAAAAACTTAAATTTCTTAACAATATTCCAATTATCCGAAACACAGGCCATCAGCCTATTTGCTTCAACCGGATTGCCATAAAAGTAGGCCGAATGAAAATAGTAATAAAATAATATTTCATATCATCTAAATTAATTTTTAGATGAGCCTAAATACGAATATGCTATTTTACTTAAATACATTGTTTCATCTAATGTATAATTAAAGTTGAAAAAATGTATTCCATAGAAGGGAGTGACTGGCGAAGAAAATTCGGGACAAGCCAACGATGCTGCCTGATGGCACCACTGCTGATTTCAAAAAAAATTAAAGCAAACAGCCTTTTATGCTGTCATTTATTTTTTTGACGACAATGGAAATAGCATAAAAGTTGTATTTTGTTTGTAAAAAAAATGCGTACAAAAATCAGTTCAGGATCTAAATGGGAAGAAATTGTTGGTTACTCAAGGGCAATACAGGTGGGCAATTTGATAGAAGTGGCTGGCACTACCGCTATGGATGGCGACACGTTGGTTGGTAAAGATGATTTGTATGCCCAAACCGTATTCATCATCCGGAAAATTGAAAATGTACTTGCAGAACTAGGTGGTTCGCTTAATGACGTAATACGCACCAGGATGTTTGTAACCAATATTGCGGAATGGGAAAAGGCAGGAAAAGCGCATGGGGAATTTTTCAAAACCATCCGGCCGGTTACAACCATGGTAGAGGTAAGTAGCCTTATCAGTAAAGATTTGCTGATAGAAATAGAAGCAACTGCCATAATAAATCTGTAAACATCGATGTTATTAAAATACAGAAAAACCGACGTGATTTTTTTAAAGCATTTTTGCCACCAGTTCTTTTAATACTTTATACGCAACCATTGCAGTCATGTTATTGATATCTCTTACAGGATTGTATTCTACAATATCTGCACCCACTATGTTTGCTTTTATTGATTGAATGATGGTAAGCAATTCCCTTGTAGAAATACCCCCGGGCTCATGGTGAGATACGCCTGGTGCGTAAGCAGGATCCAATACATCCAAATCAACAGAAATGTACAAGGGGCTTTGTAATTTTTCGATAAATGAAAAGTTGAAATTATTCATTTCTACCACTTGTACGCCATACCTTTTGGCTTGCTGGCGTTGATGTGAATTAAATGTACGAATACCTACCTGTGTAAGTGAAGCAATACTACTCTGCTCTAGTATTCTTGCAAAAGGTGATGCATGAGAATAGGGATTGTCATCAAAATTTTCATACAAATCTGCATGGGCATCCAAATGAAGTACATGTAGCCCGGTGTGCACTTTTGTAAATGTATCAATCAATGGATAACTTACTGAGTGGTCGCCACCCAGTGAAATAATTTTATTATCACCTGTTAATTGTGCAGCAATTGTTTGCTGTATTAATGCAAATCCATCAGCGGAATGGGTGCTATTAAAAACTATATCACCGTAATCATCATAATTAATACCTGCTTTTATTTCTATTCCATTTTCTGCATAACGATTAGCAGAACCTTCTGCCTCTATCAACCTTATTCTTGCAGGAGCCAATGCCGGTCCTTTTAAAAAAGAAGAGTTAGCATCAAAGGGCACTCCAATTAGTTTAATCATTTCTATAGATTTAAAACTTATGTAAAACAGTTTTTAAATTGGTAATTAGTATTTCAATATGTAAAAATATATCCTTCAATATATGCATGTAATGTGTAGTTAGCACACAATATTTACTCCCTGTGCTCCGTTTTTTAATAAAACACATTTATATTGCACTTTTTTAAACCAAGCCATACAACATCATGAGTTTTGCAAATTACAAAGTTCCTTACGCAGTTAATGAAAGTTACGATAAACGAGTTGCTTATTTTTCAATGGAATTTGCGGTACACCAGCCGTTAAAGATTTATAGCGGCGGACTTGGTTTTTTATCCGGCTCACACATGAGAAGTGCTTACGAGCTTAAACAGAACTTAGTAGGTATTGGTATTTTATGGAAATATGGTTACTACGATCAGGCCCGGAATGCAGACCAAACCTTACAGGTACAATGGAATGAAAAAATTTATAATTTTTTAGAAGATACCGGCATTAAATTCCAGATAAATATTCATGATCATCCAATTTGGGTAAAAGCATTTTATCTTAACCCGGAAACTTTTAAGAGTGCTCCGATGTTTTTATTGAGCACCGATTTACCAGAAAATGATTATGTAACTCAAACAATTACCCATCGGTTGTACGATGGTAATGTGGCAACTAAAGTAGCCCAGTTTATTTTACTGGGTGTAGGTGGTGCCAAATTAATGGATGAATTAAATTTTAATCCCGAAGTTTATCACTTGAACGAAGCTCATGCAATAAGCGCTGCTTTTTACCTGCATAGAAAATTTGGTAACATCAAGGAAGTTAAAAAACGCCTGGTATTTACTACACATACGCCCGAAGAAGCCGGCAACGAAAAACACGATATTTTTCTTTGCGAAAAGATGAGTTATTTCTGTGGCATGCCACTGGCAGAAGTAAGAAAGATAACCGGTATTACCGATGATTCTTTTAACCACTCTTTGGCGGCATTGCGTTTTGCAAGAATTGCCAATGGTGTATCAAAATTGCATGGCGAAGTAAGCCGGAAAATGTGGGGCAAATACGAAGGAATTTGTGAAATAACTTCCATTACCAATGCCCAAAACTGGACTTACTGGGCCGATAAACAATTGTACAAAGCAAAGGCAGAGTCAAACGATGTTTGGTTTGATGACCGCAAAAGATATCTGAAAAAAAGAGCATTGGATATAGTGGCCGATCAAACTGGTAAATTACTGGACCCTGATGTATTAACCATTGTGTGGGCACGCAGGTTTGCAGGATACAAAAGAGCAGAATTGCTGACAAGAGATCACAAACGTTTTGAAGCCTTGCTTAGCAATACAAAATACCCTGTTCAAATTATCTGGGCTGGAAAACCTTATCCGTTGGATTACCCGTCTATCAACGATTTTAATCACCTGGTACATTTAAGCAAAAATTATAAAAATGTAGCTGTATGCATCGGCTACGAACTGGCGCTGAGTAAGCGTTTAAAACAGGCCGCCGATGTTTGGTTAAACAATCCCCGTGTACCAAGGGAAGCAAGTGGCACCAGTGGTATGACGGCTGCCATGAACGGAGCAGTTAATTTTAGTACCAACGACGGCTGGATTTGTGAGTTTATTGACAATGGCAACAATGGTTTTGTAGTACCGCCCATTGATTATGAAAACATTCACGTTCAGGAGCAGGACGAATACGATTTAAACCAATTGTACGATATCCTGGAAAAAGATATTTTACCATTGTACTATGATGATAAAGATACCTGGCGCCATATCATGAAAAATGGTATGAGTGATGTACAGGTAAAGTTTGACAGTAACAGAATGGCGGAAGAATATTATGAATTGCTATACAAAAAAGCATAGACAGTTTTTCTAACCCCTTAATAAAACTATACAATCACAGCTGAAAGGCTGTGATTTTTTTTAAACCAAATTCCGGATATTTTCGTTTATACTTCATGATGAAATATCTATTTGTCACACTTATTGCAGTAAGCTTACTGGTTGCTTGTAAAAAGCCGGTAGTTACAAGTCCTTACGTTGTAAACTCCATCGATACAATTGTTACTCTGCCACCGATTGACACAATTATTCCTCCTGCTCCATCTTCAGATACGAGTAAGGCCCCACGATATTACCTTGCCCTCGGAGATTCCTACACCATCGGTCAATCTGTTTTAGTAGAGGAACGGTTTCCCATGCAGACAGTGAAAAACCTTACGGCACTCTCTGTAAATTTTTTAACCCCGGAAATAATTGCCAGAACCGGCTGGACAACGGCCAATCTTATCAATACCATCACAACCAACCCCCCTAAACGACAAACCTATGATGCCGTATCATTATTAATTGGTGTAAATAACCAATACCAGCATTTAAGCCAGGCTCAATACAGCACTGAGTTTGCTAAATTATTAAAGACAGCAATCGGCTATGCCGGAAATAATGCTAAACGGGTATTTGTACTCTCTATCCCCGACTATAGTGTTACGCCATTTGCAAGCGGATCCAACAAAGCACTAATTGCCAGTCAAATAGATTCATTTAATACAATCAATTTAAATATTGCCCTGCAAAATGGCGTTCATTATTTAAACATTACAACCGCCACAAGGGAAGCCGCTACAGATCCCTCTTAAGTAGCCACAGACGGCCTACACCCCTCTGGT
>JANPNY010000398.1:0-9820 GCA_031427745.1 Chitinophagaceae bacterium
AATGATAATAACATAATAACAAGAAGCAGTTTTCATTTTGTATTTTGCAGATTGGGAAATAAAAAATTAATTATAGTTGAAAGATATCTGACCATCCAAAAAAGTAATAGAGATTAATCAACATCAAATCCAATAGCTAACCGATCTTATGCAAAAAATTTTAATCTTTGTATCAATTCTTTTTTCTTATTGCTTTGTACAAGGGCAAACTTTTTCCGGATCGGGTGGAAGTATTCCCGGCTCAAGCACTACACAAACCTGCTTTTCCATTAATGTAACTGGTATAGGCAATATCAATACAACTACAAATGGATTGGCTAGTGTTTGCCTTACAATTACACATCCCAATGTTGATGAATTGGAAGTTTTGTTAAAGGCGCCTGATGGCACCGTTGTTCCACTAACTATCCAAAACGGCGGTACCGGTAATAATTACACCAGCACCTGTTTTACTGCAACCGCCGCAAGCTCTATTAAATTTGCAACAGCACCTTTTACAGGAACATTTTTACCGGAAGGCTATTTAGGCTCTGTAAACAATGGTCAAAATGCAAATGGTGCCTGGCGACTTTGTATACAGGATCGGAGAACTGGAAGTAACGCTGGAACACTCAATAACTGGCAATTATCTTTTAGCAATACCCCGGCTCCTGCGCCCCCTGCCATTGCTGCCTGTGCTACTACACTTCCTTCCACATCTTCCTGCGCTACAGCTACAGTGGTATGCGATTTTAATGGTTTATGCGGAAGTACCGCCGGAAGTTCTGTTCAGGACTGGGCTGGCTCAGGGCTGAACGGTTGTTTCGGACTTCAAAATAATTCATTTATTAAATTTATTGCCTCAGCAACTACGGCATCGTTTACCGTATGGGTACCCACCAATACCGGTGGACTTGATGGAGGTATACAAATGCTTTTTTTTAGTGGCACCTGTGGCTCGGGAGCCGTCACTACCCATGGCTGTTATCCCCATATTTTCCCTTACCAATCACCTGGCCAACCATTGGCAACAATAGTTACCGGAACGGGTTTAATCGTTGGTAACACTTATTACCTGATGATTGATGGATTTAATAATGATAAAACCACCTTCAGTATAGCTGCTAATACAGGTGTAAACATCCTTAACATTAGCCCCGCCAACCCAAGCATCTGCAATGGCAAAAGTGTGAACCTGACAGCAACCGGTGGCAATGGTACTTATGCCTGGTCGCCTTCTACTGGCTTAAGCGCTACAACAGGTGTAACGGTTTCTGCCAATCCGGTAACATCAACATTGTACACCGTTACAAGCACTACCAGCGGCGGTTGCCCATTAACCAAAGATGTGAATGTGGTTGTAAATGATACGCCTGTTGTTACAACACAGCCCTCCACTGCACCTCAAAATATTTGTTTGAATGGCCCGGTAAATACTCTTTCGGTAGTGGCCAATGCCGGAAGTGGCAGTATTAGCAGTTATCAATGGTATATAACTACAGCAGCTAATAACACAGGTGGTGCAGCCATCCCTTTTGCAACATCCGCTACCTATACGCCCTCATCTGCAAGTATCGGCTCTATTTATTTTTATTGTAAGATTACCAACTCTAATGGATGCAGTACTAAAAGCGATATTTCGGGGCTTTTAAAAGTGAGTGCATTGGTAACAACACCCACAGCAACAGCCACCATACAGCCTACCTGTTTAACACCTACGGGTACTATTGTAGTAACTGCCCCCGCGGGGATAAATATTGAATATAGCAACGGTGGTGCTTACCAGGCAAGCGGAACCTTTTCCGGACTGGCACCCGGCCCGTACAATATTACAGCAAGAAACAAAATTTCCGGTTGCGTTTCTAACATCAAAATAGTAACCGTAAATGCACTACCGGCAGGTCCGGCTTTACCAACCGGGTCCGTAACTGTTCAGCCAGACTGTATTACAACAACGGCAACTATAGTAGTAACAACACCGATTGGTCTTAATCTTGAATACAGTACCGGGGGAGTTTATCAAAGCGGAACTACCTTTACCAGCCTTACCAATGGCACCACATATAACGTAACCGTAAAAGATATAGTAACAGGCTGTGTTTCGGCAGCATTACCCTTAATAGTCAACAGCATTCCGGGAGCACCGGCTGCACCATCAACTGTTGTAACACAACCTACTTGTTTGTTATCAACGGGCACCATTACAATAACTGCACCCACCGGTGCAAACTATGAATACAGTGATGGTGGTGCATATCAGGCAGGGCTGGTTTTCAGCGGACTTGCAGCAGCCACTTCTTATGCTGTTACAGTTAGAGATATTTCCAGTGGTTGCGTATCGGCACCGGCAAATATTGTAATGGATGCCATCCCCGCTACAACAGCAGTTCCTGTAGTAAGCACCCCGGTATCTTATTGCGAAAGTGCACCTGCAGTTCCATTATCAGCCACCGGCACCAACCTGCTTTGGTACACAACCGCAACCGGAGGAACAGGAACAGCTACTGCGCCAACGCCTGTCACAAGCAGTGTTTCAAGCGTTGTCTATTATGTAAGTCAAACCATCACCGGTTGCGAAAGCCCACGGGCTGCCATTACCGTTACTACAAACGGTTTACCGGTTGCACCAACGGTAACATCGCCGGTAACCTATTGCACCAACGAAACTACTATCCCATTAATAGCAACAGGTACAGGCTTACTTTGGTACACAACTGCCACAGGTGGCACTGGCAATTCAACAGCACCAACTCCGTTATCAACAACATCTGGCAGTACATTATATTATGTAAGCCAAACCACCAATAGCTGCGAAGGACCAAGAGCTGGGATAACCGTTACTGTTAATGCTTTACCGGCTGCTCCGGCAGTTACCAGTCCGGTTGTTTATTGTGAAAATGCAACGGCAGTCGCACTTTCAGCAACAGGCGCAAACCTGCTTTGGTACACAGCTTCCACGGGAGGAACAGGAAATACAATAGCACCTGTTCCCGGAACTAATACACCGGGCAGCATCAACTACTACGTAAGTGAAACAACCAATGGCTGCGAAGGACCAAGAGCTGCAATTACGGTTAACGTAAATGCATTGCCTGCTCCACCAACGATAACAAGTCCATTAACCTATTGCCAGAATATAACTGCACCGGCACTAACTGCCACCGGTACAAGTATGCTTTGGTATACAGTTGCAACCGGCGGAACCGGTTCATTAATTGCGCCAGTGCCTGCAACAAACACACCCGGCAGCAAAACCTACTATGTTAGCCAGACTATTAACGGATGCGAAGGGCCAAGGGCGGCATTGCTGGTGATCGTAAATGCAACACCTGCAACGCCCGTTGCTACCAGCCCGGTATTTTATTGCCAGAATAATACAGCGGTGCCTTTAGTTGCAACAGGTAGTAACCTGCTTTGGTATAGCACTGCAACCAGTTTGCCGGGTAGTACGACTGCCCCTACTCCAGCTACGGTTACCGCTGCTAATACTTTTTATTATGTAAGTCAAACCATTTTAGGTTGCGAAGGGCCAAGAGCTGCTATAACCGTTACCGTTTCTGCAACCATTGCCCCGGTTACCGGCTTTAAATATAACCCGGACACCGTTTGTGCCAATGGCGTTAACCCGGGGCCGGTTTACAATATTGGGTTTACGAACGGTGGTAGTTTTTCATCCACTACAGGCCTCGCTATAAATGCCGTAAATGGTAATATTAACCTTGCAGCCAGCACGCCCAAAACTTACATTGTTTCTTACAACTACACTGCCAATGGATGCATTCTTGCTGGCTCATCTACTTCATCTATAACTATTAAACCACAGGTTTCAACTAATACCATTTTCTCTTATAATTCTCCGGTTTGTATAAATGGCATCAACCCTGCTCCATCTGTTACAGGTGCATTTACTACGGGGGGTATTTACAATTCTACAACCGGCTTATCCATCAATCCAAATACAGGCGTTATCGACCTTACGGCTACCACTCCCAGCACTTACCAAATCACCTATTCGTTACCAACATTAGGATGCAGGCTGGCCACCAGTAATTTTTCTTTTATTACCATCCAGGCAAATACCACCCCGGTAACCGGATTTAGTTATACCCCTGCGGCTGTTTGCCCGGGTGATAACAATCCGGTACTGAACAGAAATACCGGTTCTGCACTGGGTGGAACATTTACAGCTACCCCGTCAGGATTAAGTCTGGATGCAGCTTCCGGTGCTATCAATGTTGCTTTGAGCAGTATTGGTGTTTATAAAATCACCTACAGTGTATTGGCAGCCGGCTGCAGAATTGCAGCCAGCTCAACAACCACTTTTGTAGTAAGAGGTGCAACCCCGCCCGATATAGACTTTAAGTACAACAGCCCCGCATGCAAAAACGATGCGACGGCTATTCCTGTAAGGGGAGCAACATTTTCTGCAGGTGGAGTTTTTAGTTCTACCAGTGGATTGTCTATCAATGCTGCCACCGGCGTTGTTGACCTTGCACTTAGCTTAAGCGGCGATTATGTTATCAATTACGCATTACCATCTTCTGCCTGTTCCGTAGCTGGCACCCGCAACGCCGATTTAAAAATAATTACACAGCCGCAACCACCTGCATTTATTCCCCAGGCAATATGTAATCCCGGGCCAGTAGTACTCAGCTCTTCCGGCAATGGCGTAATAAAATGGTATGCTGATGCAGCTACTACTAACCTGCTAAATACAGGGAACAGTTTTAGTACCAACATTACTGCAAATACCAGTTATTTTCTAACCAATTCTGCCGGCACTTGTACCAGCAACACGACCGTTGCAGATGTAAAGCTTAGCAGTATACCTTCAGCACCGGCACTTGGCAATGATACCAGTATTTGTGCAGGCGATGCGCTTGTATTATTTGCCGGGATATACAACAGTTATTTATGGCAGGATGATTCTAAACAGCCAACTTATACGGTAAGTAATACAGGCATTTACAGCGTTACCGTTAGCAACAGTGAAGGCTGTACCAACAGCAGCAGCATTGCTGTGGAGGTTTTAACTAATTGTGATGACATCTATTTTCCATCCGCTTTTAGTCCGAACGATGATGGCAGAAACGATAAATTTGGCCCGCTGGGTAACCTGTTTGTGGTGAGTAATTATTCACTTAAAATTTTTAACCGATATGGAGAAATGGTTTTCCAAACCAATAATCCGTATCAAAAATGGGATGGTACTATTGCTGGAAAAAAATATGGCAACATCAATTTTGTATGGGTTGCAACTTATAAATACAGGGGTAAAAATACTAAAATGCAAAAGGGGAATTTGTTGGTAGTAAAATAGCAACATTTAATTGCGAATAGAAGGAGGCAGTATCATACAGCAGATGCTGCCTCCTTTGATATTTAGCGGACGTAGTGCCTGTTCCTTTCAGGTAAACCTTGAGTGATTATTTTAAAATAAGAGAGCTTCTATTTGCAATCATCTCATCTTCTCACAAAAAATAAGTGAAAGCAACCCGAATACTGTGAGAAGGTTGCTGGATGACTGTTCTGCCTGATGCAGTTAATTCTTTGATTGTATAAATTGGATTAAACTTTTTCTTGCCTTGTTTTTTATTTTCCGTTGAAAAAAAGAATTCCAACCTACCAGTTGTCCCATAAAACCCAATGCCTGGCTGCTCCATTTGTGCAAGCTGAATCCATCGCTGTGTTCTACTATTTTACCATCAGCAAAACGCATGTGAGCCTTTATTTTATTTACCACCCTCCTGCCAGTTTTTGAGAAGGTATAGCTAGCCACCCAATCGCAGGTGTAGTATTCATCATCCAACTGAATGATGTTATCAAATGTTAAAGAAAAGTCCCTGGCATTTTTACAAAGCATCTCCCACATATATCGCACTTCGTCTCCTCTTAATAATTCAAAAGCAGGATCATAAAATACAATATCATCACTGTAACAACTATTCATAGTAGCATAATCCTTTTGCTTAAAGGCTGTATAAAATTTTTGGATGAGTTCTTTATTATTTGGCATGAATAACTGTTTAGATTCTTTAAATTGAGCATTCAAATTTAAAGATGCAAAAAACATCCGTATTATTTGTGCTGCTAATTTCCCTGTTGAACGTTGAAGCACAAAATAAAGATTCTATCTGGGTAAGAGAAAATTATTCGAAAATGGAGCGAATGCTTCCCATGAGGGACGGCGTAAAACTATTTACCGCATTGTATATTCCAAAAGATACATCGGTACAACACCCCATACTTTTTAAACGAACGCCTTACTCCTGTTTTCCTTACGGGGAGGATAACTTCAACCCCGGTTTATATGAATCTTACTGGCTGAATTATTTAAAAGAAGGCTATATCATTGCGATAGAAGATGTAAGGGGGAAATATATGAGCGAAGGTAAATTCATTGACGTCCGTCCGTTTAATCCCAACAAAAAAGGAATTGAAACCGATGAAGCAAGTGACACCTACGATGCCATTGAATGGATGACCAACAACATACCCTCCAATAACAAACGGGTGGGGGTATTCGGTATATCCTATCCCGGATTTTACAGTACCATGGCGGCTTTAAGCAATCACCCTGCATTAAAGGCTGTTAGTCCGCAGGCACCGGTTACCGATTGGTTCCAGGGAGATGACTTTCATCACAACGGCGCCTTTATGCTAATGGATGGCTTTAGTTTTTACAGTGGCTTTGGTAAACCAAGACCAATACCCACAACAGTTGGCAGTCCTGGGTTTGATATTCCATCACAGGATAACTATGATTTTTATTTAAGAACCGGTGCACTTAAAAATTTCAGCAAACTAATGGGTGACAGTATCGCCTTCTGGAACAACCTGATGAAGCACCCCAACAATGATGAATTTTGGAAGGCAAGAAACACCCGCAATTTTGTAAACAATGTAAAACCAGCAATGCTGATTGTGGGTGGCTTGTTTGATGCGGAAGATTGCTTTGGCGCATGGAGTTTGTACAAAGCCATTGAAGAGAAAAATAAGAACACCGACAACCGCATTGTAATGGGCCCCTGGTTTCATGGTGCCTGGGGAGGCGGAAGCGATGGTAGCTATTTAGGCAATGTTCGTTTTGGAAGCAAGACAAGCGAGTACTATCAGAAAAATATTGAGCTGCCGTTTTTTAATTTTTATTTAAAATTAAAAGGCACTGTACGTGATATAGCTGAAGCTACTATTTTCTTTTCGGGAGAAAACAAATGGAGGAAATTTCAGCAATGGCCATCTGCAAACGTGGACTATAAAAACCTATTAATTTCATCCGATGGCAAACTATCGTTTGAAACTGCAGCCGCAACAAAAAAAACAGCAGGCTTCAGTGAATATATAAGCGATCCTGCCCACCCTGTTCCTTATACAGAAGATGTACACCTGAACAGAACAAGAGAATATATGACCGATGACCAGCGCTTTGCCGGCAGAAGGCCTGATGTATTGAGTTTTAGTACAGAAACATTAGCCGAGGACATTACCCTGGGAGGGCCGTTGGTTGCAGATTTAATCACCAGCATCTCTGCCACCGATGCAGATTTTGTAGTAAAACTAATTGATGTATTTCCGGATGAATACCAGTACAATGACACGGTTTTTGGAAAGGGAAACGGCACCAATTATCCCATGGGTGGTTACCAGATGCTGGTAAGGGGCGAAATAATGAGAGGCCGCTTTCGCAACAGTTTCGAGCAGCCGGAAGCATTTGTTCCCAATAAAATTACCGAGGTAAAATATACTTTGCCCGATGTGGCGCATACTTTTAAAAAAGGTCATCGGCTGATGATACAGTTGCAAAGCAGTTGGTTTCCACTGGCGGATAGAAACCCACAAAAATTTGTTGACATCTATGATTGCGATGACAGCGATTTTCAAAAAGCCAATATCAAAATTTATCATGATGCTATTAATCAAACCAAATTTATTTTACCCATCCTACATTAAAATCGAAAAAAATTGTATCACCAAAAGCTGTCCGCCAGCATTCAGAAGTTTATCAAACAATCTTTACCAAATCTTTAAAAAACATTTAAAAAAAATCATGAAAAAATATGCTGCCATCGCTGTAATACTTTTTTTAACATTGGCTGCCAAAGCCAATATTCGTTTGCCCAATATAATTAACAACAACATGGTTTTGCAGCAACAATCAGCCGTAAAATTGTGGGGTTGGGCAGAACCACGTGAAAAAATTTATGTTACCACATCCTGGAATAACAAACTGGATTCTATCGTTACCAGCAGGGATGCAACCTGGATGCTAACCCTGCAAACCCCCGCTGCCGGCGGACCGTACACCATTACACTAAAAGGCTACAATACGATTGTATTAAATAATGTACTGATTGGTGAAGTGTGGGTTTGCTCAGGTCAATCGAATATGGAGATGAATTATAACTGGGGTTTGCCTGATATAAAAGCGGTGTTGCCAACCTGTGCAAATAATGCTATCCGGTTCTTTACCATTCCTAAAACAACTGCAAACACTCCACAGGATAATTGTGGCGGCGAATGGATTAATTGTGATTCCAACACGCTAAAAAACTTTAGCGCCGTCGCTTATTTCTTTGGTAAAAAATTACAAGACAATCTGAATATCCCGATCGGTTTAATCAGTTCCAACTGGGGCGGTACCTCTGTAGAAACATGGACCGAAGCCGCATTGATCAATAACGATCCTGTATTAAAAGCGGCCTCATTAAAACAAATACCCGATCCGGGATGGCCTTACACGCCAGGCGCTACCTACAACGGAATGATTGCTCCAATCATCAACTATAATATTGCAGGTGCCACCTGGTACCAGGGCGAAGGCAATGTTATTGCGCCTGATACCTACAGTAAAGTATTGACTACCATGATTGAATGCTGGCGAAAATCATGGAAAAAAGAATTGCCCTTTTATTATGTTCAAATTGCACCTTTCACTTATGGCAATAAATTTATTGGCTCCATAATAAGAGAGCAACAAAGCAAGGTAATGGCTTACCCAAATGTTGGTATGGCTGTAATAACAGATTTGGTGGATAATGTAAGAGACATTCACCCAAAAAGCAAACGGGGCGTTGGTGAACGACTTGCCAATTGGGCGCTTGCAGCAACCTATCACAAAGAGGGTATTGTGTACAAAAGTCCTTTTTACAAAAGCATAGAAGTTCAGCAAAATAAAGCCATCCTTAGTTTTGACAATGCTCCCAATGGCCTTACCGCAACAGGTGCAAATGTTACTGAAGTTTACATAGCAGGGCCCGATAAAATATTTTTTGCCGCCACTGCCAGCATTAAAAAAAACAAACTAATTGTTTCCAGTCCTGAGGTTGCAAACCCTGTAGCCGTGCGGTTTGCATTTAACAATGCCGCCATTGGCAATTTATTTAGTAAAGAAGGTTTACCGGTTGGCCCGTTTAGAACAGATGATTGGGAACTGGATAGAAGTAAGGAAGAATAAGATGGTGACAACGTTATTATCAGATGTATTTGAAATGATATAAAACCGATTCAGTAACTGCCTCTTTATCTCTGTAAACAAGATTAAAAGTAACTTAAAAAGAGGTGGATGCTTTTGTAAAAAATATTTAAAAAGGCCGCCCGGCAATGTTATTATGTTAATGATTGGGATATCTAAATAATATCATCCCTTTGGGGTTTTGATTTTAATTTGTTGATCTAAATCTATAATAATGACATCCCTTCGGGATTTTAAGCCTCAAGGGATGGTATTATCGTAGCAAAACATACAAGACCAAGTGATAAACACCGAAGGGGTGACATAAAAAATGATTTGGCTAAACTAATGACATTCCCAGCCGGGGCAAAATCATTTGTGCGTCTTTCG
>JANPNY010000399.1:0-5042 GCA_031427745.1 Chitinophagaceae bacterium
GTGAAGTTGCCGGTGCAATAGTAATGATGTTGAAGGGGCAAAACTCCTCTAAAGTAATTAAAGCCGTAAAAGAGCGCATTACACAAATCGAAAAAAATTTACCCGAAGGCGTTAAAATTGAACCATTTTTAGACAGAACCAAAATGGTGAATAATGCCATCAGCACCGTAGAAAAAAACCTGCTGGAAGGTGCGCTGATTGTAGTATTCATCCTGGTGCTTTTTTTAGGGAACGTAAGAGCCGGGTTGATTGTTGCATCTGTTATTCCACTCGCCATGCTTTTTGCGATAATACTAATGAATTTATTTGGCGTTAGCGGCAACCTCATGAGCCTGGGGGCATTGGATTTTGGGTTGATAATAGATGGAGCAGTTATTATTGTGGAAGCCGTAATGCACCGGCTTTATTACCATAAAACTGCGGCAGTAACGCAGGTACTGGCGCAGGAAACTATGAATAAAACGGTAGAAGAATCAGCGGGCAAAATGATGGGATCTGCCGTGTTTGGGCAAATTATTATCCTGATTGTTTACCTGCCCATATTATCGTTGGTAGGCATTGAAGGAAAGATGTTTAAACCTATGGCACAAACGGTTTCATTTGCATTGATTGGTGCCTTTATTTTATCGCTTACCTATGTGCCGATGATTGCTTCCCTGGCACTGAGTAAAAGAATAAAGCACAAAGCTACCTGGGCTGATACAATGATGGAATGGCTGCAAAAAAAATATCAGCCGGCTTTATTAAATGCACTAAAATATCCCAAAACAATTGTATCAATTTCTGTAGGGTTGTTTATTGCGGCAATGATTGTGATGGGCTTTATGGGTGGTGAGTTTATACCAAAATTAGAAGAGGGGGATTTTGCAATTGATACCAGGGTGCTTACGGGCAGTTCTCTCACCACTACCATTGATGCCACCCAAAAAACAGCGGGTATCTTACTAAAGAATTTTCCTGAGGTTGAGAAAGTGGTTACCAAAATAGGCAGTGGCGAAATACCTACCGATCCTATGCCCGTAGATGCCGCAGACATGATGGTAATTTTAAAAGATAAAAAAGAATGGACATCAGCCAAAACATTTGATGAACTCGCCAACAAAATGAGTATTGCACTGCAACAGGTACCCGGTATTACCGCTGGCTTTCAATACCCGGTGCAAATGAGGTTTAACGAATTGATGACGGGCGCCAGACAAGATGTGGTATGTAAAATATTTGGAGAAGATCTGGACACGCTGGCTGCCTATTCAAAAAAATTAGGCGATATTATTTCAACCGTAAAAGGCGCCAAAGATTTGTATGTTGAAACGGTAACCGGGTTACCTCAAATTGTTATTAATTACAACCGGGATGCCATTGCTTTATTCAGGCTTACCATTGGTGATGTAAACAAAATTGTCCGCACAGCTTTTGCCGGTGAAAGTGCCGGAATGATTTATGAAAATGAGCGCCGGTTCGATCTCGTTGTCCGCATTCAATCGAACCTGCGAAAAGATTTACCCGACGTACAAAACCTGCTGATACCAACGCCTTCCGGCAAACAGGTTCCATTAAACCAGTTGGCAACAGTAGAAATAAAAGAAGGCCCTAACCAGATACAACGGGAAGATGCCAAGCGAAGAATTATTGTAGGATTTAACGTACGGGGTGTAGATGTACAAACAATTGTAAAAGAATTACAAATAAAAGTAGATGAAAAAATAAAATTTCCACCGGGATATTTTGTAAAATACGGTGGACAATTTCAGAATTTAGTGGAAGCCAAAGCCAGGTTATCGGTAGCCGTTCCGTTGGCATTATTTTTAATATTGCTGATGCTTTATTTTGCATTTGGCTCCGTCAAGTACGGCTTACTTATTTTCTCCGCCATTCCTTTATCTGCCATCGGTGGCATATTTGCGCTAATGACAAGGGGCATGCCTTTTAGCATTTCTGCAGGCGTTGGTTTTATTGCCTTGTTTGGTGTGGCAGTATTAAACGGCATTGTGCTGATAGCAGAATTTAACCGCCTTAAAGCAGAAGGCATCGCCGACATAAAACAGGTAGTGTTGCAAGGCACCAGGATACGGTTACGGCCTGTGTTGATGACTGCTGCAGTAGCTTCGCTGGGATTTTTACCCATGGCTTTAAGCAATGGCGCAGGTGCAGAAGTACAGCGTCCGTTGGCAACGGTGGTAATAGGCGGATTGTTTTCTGCAACCCTGCTCACCTTGCTGGTGTTACCCGTGTTGTATGTATGGTTCGATAAAATAAAACCCAAAAAAAAGCGAAAGAAACATCCAGTTACAGCCGTTTTGATTTTAGTTACCGCTTTAACATCATTAACCAGCTTTGCACAAACTATTCCGGTAACGATGAAACTGGATGAAATGGTTGCAGCAGGCAGGCAAAAAAATATTCATTTACAAAATACCGCCAAACAAGCCGACTACTGGAAACAGCTACAGGTAAATACATATGAGTTACCCAAAACGCAGTTTTTGGCAGACTATGGCAAGGTAAATAGCTTTAATACCGACAGTCGTTTTTCCATTTCCCAGGTATTTTCTATGCCGGTAATTTATAAACGACAGGCTGATTTCTATAAAGCCAACGAAGCCTCCGTACAAAATTTATTGCTGCTAAAAGAACAGGAATTAAGCAGGGAAATAAAACTTGTTTTTTATACCATGGTAGATTTGCTGGAAAGAGATAAACTGCTAAAAAGCCTGGATACTTTGTATAGTAAATATGCTGCGGCAGCCGACAGAAAATTAAAGGCGGGAGAAGCAAATATTCTGGAAAAAACCACTGCCGATGCTCAGTTACAGCAAATTATTTTACAGCAGCAACAAATAGCGGCCGACCTAAAAATGGAACAGCAAAAAATGCAATACCTGCTCAATACGCACTCGTTGCTGTTGCCGGAATACAGCGTTGCAAAAATGGATGATATTACAATTGCAGACACTGCTATGTTAAATAACCACCCTGCATTAAAATGGCTGCAACAACAAGCTGTAATAGCAGCCAGCTCCACCAATTTAGAAAAAAATAAACTCAGCCCCGAGGTTATGCTTGGCTATACCAACCAATCCTTTACCGGGTGGCAAAGTAGAGATGGTGTTAACCAGCAATTATTCAATGCAGGCAACCGGTTTAATAGTGTGCAGGCCGGCATAGCAATACCCATCTTCAACAAATCGGCCAGGAGCAAAATAAAAGCAGCGCAAATAAACGAAACGATCGCAACACTAAATGTAGCGCAAAATAAACAGCAACTGAGCAGCGAACTAAATCAATGGGCAGGGGCTTATGAAAAAGCAATAGCTGCACTGCGCTATTTTGAAACTACGGGCATACAGCAAGCCAATATAATTGCCGGCAGTGCTCAAATGAGTCTTGAAAAAGGTGCCATAGACTACCTGCAATGGGGTTTGCTAATGAACCAGGTAATCAACATCCGCTTAGGACATTTGGATGCACTCAAAAATTTTAATCAATCAGTTATTCAATTAGCTTATTATCTATCAAAATAATTAAATAAAAAATATGAACCGTTTATTAATAGCATTTACAGCTTTGCTGGTTTTCACCTTCAACTCCTGTTCTTCCACAACAGCAAAAAAAGAAACACCGGAAGTTACTGCATCAACCACATTGGTAACGCTAACTGACTTGCAAATGAAAAATGCAACTGTGGTAGTAGGCAGTTTTTCAAACCAGACGATCAACGAAACACTCCAGCTGAATGGCATGGTAGATGTGCCTCCGCAAAATATTGTTTCAATCAGTTTTCCGCTGGGGGGTTATTTAAAATCCACCAAACTGCTTCCAGGCATGCACATTTTTAAAGGTGAAAGCATTGGCATTATTGAAGACCAGGCACTGGTGCAACTACAGCAGGATTACCTGATGGCAAAATCAAAACTCAATTTTTCGAAGCTAGAATATGAGCGCCAAAAATCATTAAACGAAACAAAAACCGCTGCAGATAAAATATTTCAGCAGGCACAATCCGACTATGAAAACACCAAATTGCAGGTACTGGGCCTGGGCGAAAAACTTCGGTTAATCAACATCAATCCCGATAAGCTTTCAGGCAATTCCATTTCAAGAATGGTAAGTATTCCCTCTCCCATTAATGGCTTTGTTAGTAAAGTAAATGTAAACATCGGCAAGTATGTACAACCACAGGATGTGCTGTTTGAACTAATAAACCCTACCGATTTGCATGCAGCTTTAACGGTGTTTGAAAAAGACCTGAACAAAATAAAACAAGGGCAAAAAGTTAAAATTTATTTTGTTGATGAACCTGATAAAAAATATGAGGCAGAGGTAATACTGGTTACCAAAAATATTGATGAAAACAGGAGTGGCACCATACATTGTCATTTTGAAAAGCTCCCCGGCAACCTTAAGCCTGGCATGTATATCAATGCCACCGTACATCTTTCCAACAGTATTGTAAAAGCCCTGCCGGAAGATGCAGTGGTACGGTACGAGAATAAAGAATGGGTATTTATTGAAAAAGATAAAAACCAATTTGAATCTGTGCCCGTAACAACCGGAAAACGCAATAACGGGTGGATAGAAATTATCTCCACCAGCGATTCTTTGATAAACAAACAGGTCGTTATAAAAAATGCATTTGCCGTTTTATCAGCTATGAAGAATGTGGCGGAAGATTAAAGGATGTTGAACCGATTAATATATTAGTCTCGTGACTATTTCATTTAACCCGGATTTTGCAATAAAAAACAGTTCCTTAAAAATAAACTCATAGAAATGGCTGGGTCTAAAGCCCCTCTCTTCTGAAAGACTTTAGGATGGGGGTTGAAACTGAAACAACAATTTTAACGGTGCATCATTTAATTAATTTGTGTTTCGCCAATGATTAAATTTATCATTTCAACCCCCTATTTCACTACTTCATTTATTTGAATAATTACACTGGTTCTGCCATAATTAACATCGGGATTAAGCCCAACATTCATTAAAAAATCGCCACTATAAATTTTTCCGTCTTCAAGTGTTGATTTAGTGCCCGGATACAAATT
>JANPNY010000400.1:0-2887 GCA_031427745.1 Chitinophagaceae bacterium
TGAATCCATTTTCATGCCCTTCATTTCTTTTTCATTATGATTCATTTCTTTTGACCCTTTGTTACCTGATGAATCGTTATTGCAGGAAGTTGCTATTGCTATTGTGGCTATTGCCAATAAAAATTAAATCTTTTTCATACTGTTTATAATTTGGTATTTAATAATTTAAAAATAGTAATAAGCTCTATTGGTTATAAATGAAGCTTAGGCTTTAGGTTTTACTTATTCTTTTTTACGGTTAAATCCATATTACATTTAGGGCATTTGCCGGGTTTATTACTCGTTACATCTGAATGCATGGGACAAGTGTATATTTTCATTACATCCATTTTCATCTTCTCTTTTGGAGACAAAGCCAACGATGCACCGCATTTTGAACACTTACCAGGCTGATCACTTGTCATATCAGGATGATTAGGACATGAATAGGTTTGTACAGTTTTATCTCCTGCTTTCAAATCCATTCCACATTTAGGGCATTTACCAGACTTGTCACTGGTTACATCAGGATGCATCGGACAAGTGTACAATCCCATTTCCTGCATTTTCATTTTTTCCTTTGGCGTCATGTTTAATTTGTTTCCACATATTGGGCACTTACCGGGTTTATTACTTTTTTCCCCAGGGTGCGCCGGGCACATGTATCTTTTCATTACATCCATTTTCATTTGTTCCTTTGTAGATTTTGTTAAATCACTACCACATTTAGGGCACTTACCAAACTCATCCATCATTACTTCGGGGTGCATAGGACAAGTGTATTGTACTTTTTCCGTTTTATGTTTTGTTGTGTCTTGTGCAAAGACAGAAACAGAAAGGATGGTTAAGGCTGCCATCATCAGCATTTTAAACGATTTCATTTTTTTACAATTTTAGTTGGTTGTTAATAAAATAAATAATTGTTTTAGATGATCACATCTAAGCATTTACAGATACCGGAGCGCAGGCAGGAAATCGTTTTCTAAAAGTTAATTGATAATTAAGATCATCTTTAGTAAAACTAATTCTATCCTTTTTAACGGAAGATGATACTTGTTAGAATGTAATATGAGAATCGTCATTTAATAAAATAGTAATCAGATGCCAGAAATCATGCTCATAGTAAATAAGCCCTATTAAATTCTTTACGTCTTAGTCAATCCAGGCATTGCCAGGATATTATTATTATGTGATCCATCTTTTTGTGTTAACTCCATTCCGCACTTTGGGCATTTGCCCGGCTGATCTGATTTTACTTCCGGATGCATTGGGCAGGTGAATGTTTTCATTGTTTGCTTTTTTGTTTTGTTTCTGGAATACCTTTAATAGTTGTTTGTTTGAGTTTTATTTGTTGAGGTTTCGCCATTCCCAGCAGGGGTAATCCACGCATTTGGCAGGGCGGGTGTTAAAGAATTATAACTATATAAAGGTTGGTTAAATAACTACGGAAAGTGTTACATAAATAAACTAAGAAGTTGCATAATTCACTGATTCTAAAGTGTGATGTAATTTCCTTTTGGGATGGGGCTTTAAAAATAGGGTTAAGCAGGTTTGCTTTTTAAATTAGCAGAGGAAGTATTTAGTGTGTTTATGAGTGAAATTGATAGGGTCGGAGTGATGAAAATCTTTGCTCTTTCGAAAGTCTACTTTGAATACATATGTTGAACTCATTCCTGTTTGAAGATATAAGAAATAGTGGCTGAACCTTATTCTTCATATCCGCTTTTGAAAATAGCTGAAATCATTTTGAATTGCTGCATGGCATTAAAGTGATACTTTGAGAAGGCAGGAATGATTATTCCCTCACCTGGTTGGAGTTTGTATTTGGTTCTATATCTTTTCACCACCTATTATTTGAACCTCACCAAAAACAGTTCTAAAATATTTTTGGATAGATACATTTTCAAACCCTGCTTCTTTCATTAATTCAGGCAGCAATCCTTTTGCATTTGCATCTGTTGATTTATATCCATCCAACCCTCTTATTAAATTAAACTGCGTTCGCTGCAACCATGATTTGGAACGACCAAAATCTGCAATAAATAGTTCGCCCTTGTTCCCCAAAACCCTGAAGGCTTCTGCCAGCACTTTTCTCTTTGTATCCGTATCAAGGTGATGAAAAACCAAACAGGAGAGTATTCTTTCAAAGGCTTTGTCCTGAAAGGGAAGTTGTGAACCATCATAGTCCAATAAAAAAATATCCAACTTTTTTTCTTTTACTTTTTTAATCGCCTTATTTAATATCTCTTTATCCACATCAATGCCTGTAACCTTCGCATCCGGATATAATTCTTTTACCATAATGGTTAGGGTAGCTGTACCACACCCAAAATCCAATACTTTAGCTTTTGATGGAATATATGCTGCTGCAATTAATGCCTTTTTAATTTTGTTTTCAGGCATGGTGAGATTTAAAGAGAAATCATACAATGGTGTAAGCCACTTGTACCGAAGTGCAGGTATATATTTAGTTGTGCTCATGTGATTGAAATTATCTGCTACATCTTTTTTAAAACGTAACTTGTAACTGGTGGTGCGGAAACCCTGCTGCATAAGGCGTTTGATTATAAATAAAGAAACTAACGCAGGGCTCGGACCAGTGAGATTTACTGTACTCTTTTTACTTTTAATCACATTCCTGTTAATCAAATTCCTTCTTCTCTTGTTCTTTTAAATATTTTTTCAAAGCCTTTTCTCCAAACATTTTAAATACCACCGGTGTAACAATCATATCCAGTAAAGTAGAACTGATTAACCCTCCTAAAATAACAGTAGCAACCGGGTACAAGATTTCTTTACCTGGTGCGGTGGCATCCAGCGTTAATGGTATCAATGCCAATGCTGCAACCAGCGCTGTCATCAGTACAGGAACCAGTCTTTCTAAAGAACCACGAATAATCATTTTATC
>JANPNY010000401.1:0-5793 GCA_031427745.1 Chitinophagaceae bacterium
GTCGGGATGACAAGATTCGAACTTGCGACCCCACGCCCCCCAGACGTGTGCGCTACCGGGCTGCGCTACATCCCGAAAATCAATTATTAATTATTATTTGAGAGGATGGCAAAAGTAATAGAAATTTTCAATTATAAAAAGCATAAGATTATGCTAACTTAGCGCAACTTTTTTATTCATGAAGGTTTTACTTAAACAAGCCAGCATCGTATCTTCCGCCTCTCCTTTTAACGGTTTGCAAAAAGATATTTTGATAGATGAAGGTACCATCGTTTCTATCAAAGATTCCATTACCGACACGGCAGATACCATCGTTGAAATACCCGGCATGCACGTTAGCATCGGCTGGACGGATGTATTTGCCCATTTCTGCGACCCTGGTTTAGAACACCGGGAAACCATAGCATCTGGCGTGGCTGCAGCAGCGGCCGGTGGCTTTACAGATGTTCTTTTAATGCCCAATACCCAGCCGGTTGTTCACAACAAATCGCAGGTGGAATATCTTGTAAATAAATCAACCGCTTTACCGGTAAATGTACATCCCATTGGCGCCGTTACCAGGGATGCAGCAGGTAAAGAACTGGCAGAGATGTATGATATGCGCCAGGCCGGAGCCATTGCTTTTAGTGACGGTATTCATACTATTCAAAACAGTGGATTGCTGGTAAAAGCACTACAATACATCAAAGCATTTGATGGTATTATCATTCAAATACCGGATGATAAAAGTATTGGCAGCAGTGGCCTGATAAATGAAGGTATCATATCTACCCAACTGGGATTGCCCGGTAAGCCAGCGATGGCAGAGGAATTGATTGTTGCCAGGGACATTAAACTGGCCAGCTATGCCAACAGCAAATTGCATTTTACAGGTGTATCCACCGCAAAAAGTTTGGAATATATACAGCAAGCCAAACAAAGCGGCATCGATATTACCTGCTCGGTTACTCCCTATCATTTGCTTTTTTGTGATGAAGATTTGCAGCAGTATGATACCAACCTGAAAGTGAATCCCCCTGTAAGAACTTACAAAGACAGGGCTGCCTTGCTAGCCGCCCTACTGGATGGAACCATTGACTGTATTGCTTCTCACCATATACCGCATCACATTGATAATAAAGAATGTGAATTTGAATACGCAAAAAATGGCATGATTGGACTGGAGAGCCTGTTTGGAGGAATTTCTTCAGTAGTGTGTGGTGAATGGCCGCTGGAAAAATTGATTGATACTTTAAGTGTTACACCCAGAAAAATATTTGGCCTGCCTATTCCTGCAATTAAAGAAGGAACAGTTGCTTCCTTAACATTATTCAATCCTTTAGAAGAGTATATTTTTGAAAGGAGTATGATTCAATCAAAATCAACTAACTCTGCTTTTATCGGAAAAAAATTGAAAGGAAAAGTGATTGGTATCATTAATAAAAACCAACTGGTACTCAATAAATGAAAACATTAAAAGTTCAATACATAGGTTTAATAACCGCCGCACTTATGATCGCTGTGTCGCTTATTGCGTTTTATGTATTGCGACTGCCTGTAGAAAGTAATTTTCAATGGATGGTTTACCTGATTTTTGTTGGAGGTATTGTTTGGAGTTTGCTGTCTCTTTTTAAAAGTGATATTACAGCAAAGTCTTTCAAAGATTATTTTTCTACAGGTTTTAAGACGTTCGTAATAGTGGCTTTTTTAATGGCCTTATTTACCTATGTTTTTTTTACAATAAATATAGATTTCAGAGATGCTAAAATTATCGAAAATAATAAACTGCTATTGGCAGAGGGAAACCACCTCCCTAAAGAAATTGAAGAAAATGCAAAACAATTAAAGAAACTGTTTATGCCCATCATGATATCATCCGCTATGTTCAGATATCTGATTATTGGCGCTTTGGTTACCGTTATCGGTGCAGGCTTTTTAAGCACAAAAAATAAAGTAAACGAAAACCGTTAATATTAAATTCCCCTTTGGGGGATGGGGGAAAATATGGATATATCAATTGTAGTTCCTTTATTTAATGAAGACGAAAGTCTTACTGAGTTGGTTACCTGGATTGACGGGGTAATGCAGGCTAATGGCTACAGCTACGAAGTAATTATGGTAGATGATGGCAGTAACGATCATTCGTGGCAGGTAATAGAAGATTTGCGGAGTAAAAATGCCGGTATCCGGGGTATTAAATTTCAAAGGAATTATGGTAAAAGTGCAGCATTAAATGAAGGCTTTAAAGCAGCAAAGGGAGAGGTAGTGATCACCATGGATGCTGATATGCAAGACAGCCCCGATGAAATTCCTGAGCTTAGAAAAATGATCATTGAGGACGGCTATGATATGGTGAGCGGCTGGAAAAAGAAACGGTACGACAATGCTCTTACCAAAAATTTGCCCTCCAAATTATTTAATGCTACTGCAAGCAGCGTAAGTGGTGTTAAGCTGCATGATTTTAATTGCGGATTAAAAGCGTACAGCAATAAATTAGTAAAAAGCATTGAAGTTTATGGCGAAATGCATCGCTACATTCCTTTGCTTGCCAAATGGGCGGGCTTTAAAAAAATTGGTGAAAAAGTAGTAGAACACAGAGCCAGGAAATATGGCGTTACCAAGTTTGGCTGGAGCCGTTTTATAAATGGCTTCCTTGATTTATTTTCCATCATGTTTATGGGAAAGTTTGGCAAAAGGCCAATGCATATTTTTGGCTTGTGGGGAACCATCGTTTTCTTTGGTGGTATCTGCATCTGGATTTACCTTTTTGTTGAGAAATTTTTCTTTGATCAATTTAATATGACAGACAGGCCTTTGTTTTATGTTGGACTAATATCACTGGTAATAGGAGTACAACTTTTTTTAGCGGGCTTTATAGGCGAACTGATTGCCAGAAACTCGGCAGATAAAAACTTTTACCTAATAGAAAAAAAGGTTGGCTTATAACCAGCTTCAATTTATTTATAGCCTTGCTGGTAAGCACAAATACCTGGTTCATTTTCTTACAAAGTTGCTAATCCTATAAACAGTGGTAAAATCAATTGTTATTATTGGGCCTGCATATCCGCTAAGGGGAGGTCTTGCATCTTACGATGAGCGGCTTGCCAGGGAGTTTATGCAGCAAGGTCACCAGGTAATAATTTATACGTTCTCCCTTCAATATCCCGGCTTTTTATTTCCCGGCACCACCCAGTTTTCAACCGATGTTGCACCCAAAAATCTTCCGATTAAGGTTTGTATTAATTCAATTAATCCTTTAAGCTGGTTAAGCGTTGGCAATGAGTTAAAAAGGATGAAACCAGATCTTATTGTAGTAAGATATTGGTTACCATTTATGGGGCCATGTCTTGGTACAATTTTACGTTTAGTAAAAAAAAATAAACACACAAAAGTTGTGTGTATTGCAGACAATATTATACCGCACGAAAAAAGACCCGGAGACAAGCCTTTTACCCAATACTTTGTAAAACCTGTTGATGCCTTTATCACAATGAGTGAAAAAGTGCTGAAAGATTTGCCGCTATTTGAGCCAAATAAACCGGCAAAATTTGTTCCTCACCCATTGTATGATAATTTTGGTGAAGCGATTCCGAAACAGGAGGCAAGGGAGAAATTAGGCATTGGTTCATCTGAAAACATTTTGCTTTTTTTTGGTTTTATCCGAAAATATAAAGGGCTGGATATTTTATTGGATGCCATTAAAATATTGAAGTCCACAAATAATACCGCTGTAGGAAAGGGTGTAAAGCTTTTAATTGCCGGCGAATTTTATGAAGACAGGAAAGCATACGATGAGCAAATAGAAAAACTGGATATTAAAGACTCCCTGATACTAAGAACTGATTTTATTGCCGATAGTGAAGTAAAATATTATTTGTGCGCTGCAGATGTGGTAGTTCAGCCTTACCGAACGGCCACCCAGAGCGGCGTTACGCCGCTTGCTTATCATTTTAACAAGCCGATGATTGTAACCAATGTGGGCGGCCTGCCATCCCTGGTTCCGGATAATAAAGTTGGGTTAATTGCCGAACCCGATGCTGCATCCATTGCTGCAAAAATTGTTGAATATTTTCAAAAAGGTGAACAACATTTTCTTCCTCATCTTTTAATTGAAAAGCAAAAATATAGCTGGTCTGTAATGACGGATGCTATTTTAAAATTGGCTCAACTACAATAGTTTTTCTTTCAATTAATCATCCGCTTTTTCTCTCCTTTTTTCATTCCTACGCTCATCAAAATATTTTGATTATAAAAGCCGGTTGGCTATTAAAAAAACCCATTAACAAAAACGGAGTAAGAAATTAATCTTACTCCGTTTACTATCATTCCTAAATCAGCCAATCAGCTAATTTTTATTTTACTCTTCCTCATCAAAACTCATTGCCTCTTTTGTTGTCATCAGCAATTCGTATTCTTCTTTACTACCTACAATCATGTTTTCAAAGTCCCGTAAACCTGTTCCTGCTGGTATTGGATGCCCTGTAATTACGTTTTCTTTCAATCCCATCATCATATCTGTTTTACCTTGAATTGCTGCAGAGCTTAATACTTTGGTAGTTTCCTGGAACGATGCGGCAGATATCCAGCTTTGAGTACCCAATGATGCTTTCGTAATTCCCTGTAACAATGGAGAAGAAGTAGCCGGCTTTGCGTCCCTGTATTCAACCAGTTTTTTATCAACCCTGCGCAGGATAGAATTTTCTTCTCTAACCTCACGAATGGTAACTATCTGACCGGTTTTAAACTTGGAACTTTCGCCAGATTCTGTAATAACCTTCTTGTCAAAGATGTTATCATTCTCTGTATTAAAGTCCAGTTTATCTTCTGTATCACCCTCTAAGAATATAGTATCGCCAGCATCTTCAATGCTAACTTTGCGCATCATCTGGCGAACAATTACTTCAACGTGCTTATCATTGATTCGCACACCTTGTAAACGATACACTTCCTGAATTTCATTTACTACATACTCCTGAACTGCAAATGGTCCCTTAATAGCTAAGATATTTGCAGGAGCAACCTGTCCATCACTTAAAGACGCACCGGCTTTTACAAAGTCACCATCCTGTACCAGAATCTGACGTGTTAATGGAACAAGGTATTTTCTTACAACACCATCTTTAGCCTCAACAATAATTTCCCTGTTACCACGCTTGATGTTACCAAAAGCAACCACACCATCAATTTCACAAACAACTGCAGGGTTACCCGGATTTCTTGCCTCAAACAACTCAGTTACACGAGGCAATCCACCCGTAATATCTTTCAGTTTACTTAATACCCTTGGAATTTTCACCAACACCTGTCCGCTTCTTACATCATCACCTTCTTCTAAAACAATGTGACTACCTACTGGCAAATTATAAGATTTATGCTCTTTACCTTCAATGATGATAGACGGTAATTTCGTTTTGTCTTTTGTTTCAATTACCACTTTTTCTTTGTGACCTGTTTGTTCATCAGCCTCTTCTCTTACGGTAACACCTTCAATCACTGCTTCAAATTTCACCTTACCAACAATCTCAGAAACGATTACATTATTGAACGGATCCCATGTACAGATCGTTTCACCTTTGGTTACCTTCTGACCATCTTTTACATTCAATGTAGCACCATAAGGAACGTTATTGGTAATTAATAAACGATCGTTCTTAACATCCATAATTCTAACCTCACCGGTACGACCAATTACAACATTTATTTTTTTACCCTCTGCATCTTCAGTAGCAACCGTACGCAAACCATCAAATTGAATAGTACCATCAAACCTTGCAGGCATTGTAGATTCTACAGAAGCAGAACCCGCCACACCAC
>JANPNY010000402.1:0-1658 GCA_031427745.1 Chitinophagaceae bacterium
TAGCAATGCGCCGCTGGGATGAACTGGCGAAAGAAGAAAACCTGCCACTGCAACCAATGGATTATTTTAAAACCTTAATGATAAACTACCTGCAAAAACAATTCGCCTTTAACCAGAATTAAATAAACAATATGCAACCAAACTTTCAGTTAGTGGTGTTTGATATGGCTGGCACCACTATACAAGATAAATCAAATGTAGCCGAAGGCTTTATGTATGCTATGCAAAAGCATGGCTACCCCATTGATAAGGACCAGGCGAATAAAGTAATGGGCTATAAAAAAATGGTTGCAATAAAAGATTTGCTGCAATCCAATTATCCGGGCAGTATCATAGAAAGTGAAAATCTCATTAATGAAATTCACAACACATTCATAGAAACCATGATTGATTTTTATGAGCATTCCAAAGAGATATTGCCAATGGATAGTGCAGAATCTATTTTTAAATGGTTGCAGGATAATGACATTAAAGTGGCATTGAATACAGGTTTCTCCAAATTGATTACAGACACTATTTTGGAAAGAGTTGGGTGGCGTGATAACACGTTAATCGATTTTATTATCAGCAGCGATGAGGTGGAAAATGGCCGACCATCAGCAGATATGATAAAGGCAATTATGAAAGCGACAGGTGTAACAGATGTAGCCACTGTGGTAAAAGTAGGTGATACAGAAGTAGATATTGCTGAAGGAAGAACTGCAGGTTGTGGGCTAGTGGTGTCCGTTACTACCGGTTCATTTACAAGAGAAGAATTGGAGTTCTACGGTCCGGATGTAATCATCGATGATCTGACAGAACTACCATCACAGATAAAAAATATTGTTGTTGCAAACTAAGGCTACCAGAAGCAAAACATTTTTTAATCACCCAACAGTTGTGGCTGTATTTGCGGCGATTGCAGTATTCTTAACCTACGGAACGGTGTATGCTTTCCGCAAGCCCTTTACAGTTGCCACTTTCGATGGCCTGAGTTATTGGGGCATCAGTTATAAAATATGTTTGGTAATCACCCAGCTTGCCGGTTATGTATGCAGTAAGTTTTATGGAATAAAATTTATTTCAGAATTAAAAAAAAATGGCAGGTGTAAAATGATCCTTGTTTTAGTTGGAATCTCCTGGATTTCGTTATTCTTTTTTGCAATATTTCCTCCACCTTTTAATATTGTTTTTCTTTTCTTTAACGGCTTTCCTTTGGGCATCATCTGGGGCATTATATTTTCTTATATCGAAGGAAGACGGGCCACTGATTTTATTGGAGCTGCATTGGCAGTAAGTTTTATTTTTTCTTCCGGGTTTGTAAAATCAGTAGCAAAGTATCTGCAACTTCATTGGCAGGTTACAGAGTTTTGGATACCATTTGTTACTGGCCTGGTATTTATCGGGCCGCTGTTATTCTTTGTATTTTTATTAGAAAAAATTCCGCCTCCTACTCTTGCAGATATAAGTCTCAGGCATCTGAGAAATCCAATGACAAATCTTGAAAGAAAAAAGCTGATCGGAGATTTTTTACCGGGAATATTTATGCTTGTCTCCATTTATGTTTCTCTTACCATCTTCAGGGATATGAGAGATAATTTTGCGGCAGATATCTGGAACGAATTGGGCTTCTCTAACCAGTCTGCAATATTTACCCAAACAGAAATTCCTGTTACCAT
>JANPNY010000403.1:0-2251 GCA_031427745.1 Chitinophagaceae bacterium
AGTAAGTTTAAGAAAAGCAACGTAACATACTTTTTAAAAAACTTCGCTTACAGTATTAAATTACAACGCTTCGCCGGTTGGTCAAAAAGACACAACCGGGGCGTTTGGAATAGGGTGTAATTTTTAATCTCACAACAGCAACAAAGTGAAAACGCAACCCAAAAAGCAATATATAGCATAAGTAATTAAATTGGCCTTTCCTGTTTTCATAAAAGTGTACACGAAAAAAAATAAAAAATTTGGATTTTCCTGTTTTTTTAATGCAATGCTTTGTGTAGATTGAGCAGTAATTAAAGCCCATCGACTGCACATTAATTCTGTGGCTGAGGATAGCGAAGCTATTAAGGAAAGTGCGAAGTGGTTGGTGGAAGCAGGAACGATAGGGGTTGATGGATGAGAAAGTTTGACGGTTGTAAAGTTGACAATTTAAAGGGTTGCAAAATTAATTTTCACTTACACTTTCCCCGTTGTTTACTTTACTTAAAATCCTCCTTTATTTATACCGCCCTGGTAGGCGGTATAGGGGGAGGTTTAAAAATAGTAATACCAAACTATAACCAACACCAGGCCTTAAAAACCTTAAAACCATCTATATGCACATTCAGTTAACAGCCTGCATACACCGCCACCAGGACTGCATAGTCATCGATGCACCCCTTGCCACCAACGCCCAACTTAAAAAGATTAGCTGCGTTAAATATTCAAAAACGCTCAAGAGTTGGTACAGCCCGCTTTGCCGGGAAAATTTTGTTGCCATTTGCCAGGTGCTGCAGCCTTTTGGCTCTATCGACATTACACCGATTAGAACCTACCTGCACAACCGAAACCGCCTGCTGCAAAGCCGCACGGCGGGGCAGGACTACACAGTAAGCAGCAGCCGGCAAATAATACAGGTTTCACCGCCGGCTTATCGGCAACAACATCCGGCTAAATATCTCAAAAGCACGGCCAACGCCCGGTTTATTGAACCCTGTAACGAGGAGGCTACTACACAAATGATACAGCAATTGCGGTTAAAGGGCTATAGCCCGAGCACCATCCGCACTTATGTAAACGAACTGATACAATTTTTGGCAGCACTTAAAAGCACGCCGGCCGAAAGTTTTGGCCCCGAACGAATAAAAAATTACCTGTACTATTGCGTGGTTACGCTACAATTAAAAGAAGCCACCATGCATAGCCGTTTGAATGCATTAAAATTTTATTACGAACAGGTGTTGCTTAAAGAAAAGTTTTTCTTTGAAATACCCCGGCCTAAAAAGCCGCTGCAATTGCCTAAAGTAATAAGCGAAGAAAAAATAGTAGATGGGCTGATGGCCGTGCAAAATATTAAACACCGCAGCCTGTTGTTACTTGCATACAGCGCCGGCCTGCGGGTGAGCGAAGCGGTAAGCCTTCGGATAACGGATATTAACAGCGACCGGATGCAGATTCATATTAAATCGGCCAAGGGCAAAAAAGACAGGATGGTTACGCTTAGTACCACCATATTGGGATTGCTGAGGCAATATTATATTTTGTACAAACCCAACAACTGGTTGTTTGAAGGACAATACCCCGGCGAACACTTCAGCAGCCGCAGTGCACAGCAGATATTTAAAGCGGCCTATAAAAACCTTGGTCTGCCACCCAACTGTAGTTTTCACAGTTTGCGCCATAGCTTTGCCACCCATTTGCTGGAAAACGGAACAGACATTACCTACATACAAAAACTGCTGGGGCACAACGATATTAAAACCACGCTCATTTATACTAAAGTGAGCATCCGTGACAGCAGCAAAGTAGAAAGCCCACTAGATAAAATTGCCCGTAAGAGGGCCCTCTAAAAACTTTCGTATATTAAGTGACATTATATGTGTCACCAGGAAAACGAAAGTCCGGCGATGGCGATTATATTTTCTGATATTATCAACCTGTTTGAGAATGAATGGCTTAGGCAAGAAAACAATTTTGGAAAAGAGGGTACTTGCGGCTATTTTTGAGTTGTTTGCAACTTTTTTAAATTAGACGCCTTAAAAAAAAGGAATGAAGGAGCAATGTTGAGCATCGGTTTTTCATTCAGCCATTATCAATCAACATTTGTCTGGGCGGGACGTATGCTGCTGAACTGATTGCATTAGTTTCGGGCTTTTTGTTTTCTATTTGGCTTCAGTTTGGGCTGGCTCGCTTGGAGCTCTGTCATCCTTCTTACTGCATTCGGAAGGTAAACTCGAATTCAGCAAGAAAGAGTTTCTGGAATTGCGGGGCTTGC
>JANPNY010000404.1:0-6073 GCA_031427745.1 Chitinophagaceae bacterium
AAAACTATTTCATTTTACATTGCCTGTTGGCAGGGTTACTTCCTGCACTTTTGGTGGACAATCGCTGGAAGATTTATATATTACCTCTGCAAGAGTTGGATTGACCGATGAAGCATTGGAAAGCCAACCATTGGCAGGGGCGCTTTTCGTGATACCCAATTGTGGATTTAAAGGCTTGCCTGCGTTTGAGTTTGTTCAATGATTTTATAAAGAGAATTAAGCTTTATTGGCAAAACAAAACAGGCACCAGTAAATTAACTGATGCCTGTTGTGTAAAATTAAATGCAGGTTACTTAATTGGATCTAATATTTTCTTTAAACGGTCGCTCAAATCCTGAAGGTGATATTTGGTTGCTTTATCAGTAGTTCCCGTAATAGCCGCATCAGTCAATGCTTTCAGTTCACGGGCATGTCCTTTTAAATAGGAAAGAATATCTGTTTTCTTTGTATCTAAAGGTGCCGGGGCATTACCAAATGAAATGGTAAATCCACCACTGGTTGTTGTTGGATTGATGATATTTCCCAATCTTTCCACATAGGTTTTTTGCAGGTTTCTCCGGTACATATCTACTGGCTTTTTGCCGGGCAATTCTGTAAATACCATTTGCTTTAAATCGGTGAGCAAGTCTATTACAGTGTATGCTTTATTACCAATAGCTGCTTCGGCATTCAGCATTTTATTCATTGTATTGATGCTCAGCATTCTGCTTAAGGCAGCTTCCTGTAAGGTTAAAATAATGGTGGTTGAATTAAGGCCGGTTTTGTAAACGATATCTTTATTAATGAGCCAGGTAGGGGATGTAAAAACCTGTTTGTAAATAAAATCTGCTGCTTCTTTCTGTGTTTCTTTGCTCACGTATTCATACACATTTCCTGCCTGGTTGTTCTTTTTTAAGGTTTCATAAACACCTCCAAAATTGTAAGTAACATGGCCAATATATCTTCTAAACTGGGCAACCAATTCGCCATACATATCACTCAAGGCAGCATAATCTTCGTTGGGTTGTTTTGTCCAGTTAATTAAATTGGGTAAAATGCGTTGCAGATTTTTAATGCCGTAGGCAGATGCTTTCATGGCATTGTCACCTATACATTCACTCTGGTCTCTTGGGTCATCGGGTTGTCCCTGGCGACCATAATAATAGCGTTTGTCTGATGCTTTGGCTTCTATCCATTTGTCTAACGTAGGCACTTCTTCCTCTGCAGTTTTAGCATCGGGAATTATTTTATATCCCCACTCAACAGCCCACTTATCATATTCGCCAATGCGTGGGTAAATGCCTGCCTTTGCGATATTGTCTTCTGGCTGCGCCACATAATTAAAACGGGCGTAATCCATAATGCTGGGTGTATGGCCATTGGCTTCAACCCAGGCTTTGTTACGCAAATTTTCTACCGGCACGCCAGATGAGGAACCAAAGTTGTGAGGTAACCCCAACGTGTGGCCCACTTCGTGTGATGAAACAAAGCGAATTAAATCTCCCATCAGTCCATCATCAAAAACCATTTTATTTGCCCTACTGTCAATAGCGCCGGCCTGTATCATATACCAGTCGTGCAATAGTTTCATTACGTTGTGAAACCATCCGATATGGCTTTCCATAATTTCGCCGCTTCTTGGGTCTACCGTGCTGGGGCCGTACGCATTTTCAACGGGAGATGGTTTGTAAATGACGCCACTGTTCCTGGCGTCTTCCATGCTCCAGGTGCTGTCCTGTTCTTTGGTAGGCGCCTCTTTTCCCATGATGGCATTTTTAAATCCTGCTTTTTCAAATGCGGCCTGCCAGTCGTTTACACCGTCTATTAAATAAGGAACCCATTTTTTCGGTGTGGTTGGATCGATGTAAAAAACAATTGGTTTCAATGGTTCTACCAATTCTCCTTTCCTGTATTTGTCCATGTCTTCCGGCCTTGGTTCAAGTCTCCATCTTGCAATCAGGTCGATGGTTTTTACACCTTGTGGGTTGGCATCAAAGTCTGTATAACTGGTTCCAAAATAGCCAACCCGGTTATCCATAAACCTTGGCATCATTGGCTTTTCCGGAAGCAATAACATAGAACTGTTCATTTCTATTGTTACGGTTGCCATACTGGGTGGCGTGGGCGGCATGCCTGGTATCATAACAGGTGCGCCTGCGCTTTTAGAAAAAGTTTTTACGGTGGTAATTTCTATGTTGGTTGGATAGGGGCGTACAGAAACAATATACGATTTATCTCCCTGGTACGATCCTACCTGGAATTGTGATTTACTGTATCCTGCAAAACCAAAAACTTCATTATCGCTGCTGATGTTATCGGTAATATCAATTACAAAGCCTCCACCTAAACTATCGCTGGCAATGGCTTTAACGTCAAAGGCCATCGCAATTGGTTGTATGTTGCTGTTCATAACCGATCTGTACATCGGCTTCGAGCTATCCGGATTTACATTGTACGAGATATTTTTTAGAAATATTTTGTTGTTGGGTCCCTTTTCAAACCGGATGGTGTTTTCATTAATCTGGTCGCCGGCATAGCCGCCAAATGCCTTTGGACTTTCTACAGATGATTTTGAAACCCTGTTTACCATTAATATATCTCTCCCCAATAATTGTGGTGGAATCTCAAAAAAATATTTATCCTCCACTTTGTGCACCGTAAAAAAGCCTTTGCTTGTTTTTGCTTTTTCAGTTATTACATCTTTATAGGGTTTTGGCGCAGCTTTTGGTGTTTCTTTGGCCGGTTTGTCAGTGGAGTCGGTGGAAGTTTTAGGCTTAATTTGTGCAGTTAAAGAAAGAGCCGTACAAACAGTCAATCCAAAAAGGCTAAGTTTTTTGAGACAATCAATCATGTGGTTTATGTGTTTTTGGTAATGGTTTAATCAACGAAAATATCGATTAGGATTCAATAACACATCAAGTGATAAACTTGTTGAATTTGATTTTAGCATTTTATCTTGCACTTGTTTGTACAAATTCATTTTAAATATGGGCCATAGCGTTGGTGTCGGCAACTTTGTCGACTTGCTCCGGTATTTTTTTTTGTAATCAAAAAATAATCACCTTTTGCGGCACAGCTTTTGTCAACTTTGAATACCAGTTAAAACATTTTATTAAACTTAAACAGATGCTGTTTTGGTGATCCTACTTTTAGAGTTCTACCTTTAGCACTAAAAGATTTTTAAATATTTAAATTCACCTATCAAATAAGCTTGTCATGAAAAAATTCGCTGTTATTGTACTTGCTGCAATGGTATTGTTTGCGGGCAACTCTTTTGCTCAAATGCATCCTCTTTTTAATGGTAGCAATCTTGCCGACTGGCATGTAGATGTTCCCGCAATGGATACGAATCAGTCAGCTATTAATCCTTTTATTATTCGAAACGGAATGTTGGTAAGTATGGGAGTACCCAACGGTCATTTAATTACCGATTCCGTTTACAGCAATTACCGACTTTCGGTGGAATATCGTTTTGCAGGCAAGCCGGGCAATTGCGGCGTACTAGTTCATGCATCTACCCCAAGGGCATTGTATAAAATGTTTCCAAAATCAATTGAATGCCAGATGCAACATGGAGATGCCGGTGATTTTTGGTGTATTGTAGAAGATATCACCGTGCCGGATATGGAAAAACGCCGGGGGCCCAAAGATGAGTGGGGCATCACAGAAGGCAAAGGACGCCGTATTTTAAACCTTACGGATAGTTCAGAAAAACCGCTGGGAGAATGGAATCGGATGACGATTGAATGTGTGAACAATTCTATCAAAGTTTGGGTAAATGGCGACCTGGTTAATGAAGGGTTTAATTGCACAGTAAATAAAGGACAAATAGCCATACAGGCAGAAGGTGCCGAAGTGGAATTCAGGAAGATTAATTTATTGCCGATAAAAGAGTTGTCGGAAATGGAGAAGATGGTTGAGTGAGGCTAGCAGCTTTTTATTTTAACAAAAGAAGGTTTTTAATTTTTATTGATGAAATCAGTGGCCTACGTGTCAATGCATTTCTAAAATTTAAAGTTAATTAAACTGGGTTGTTCTATCTCAAATGCTTCAGCAATAACAAAGAGTGTAGAAATTGTCGGATTCGTTTCGCACCGTTCTATTCTTCCAATTTGTGATAAGGGAATATCAGCCTGGAGAAAAACTCTTTTCAATTCCAAGTTATAATAAGGTCCCCCAGTGCCCTGTGTAGCTTCTTATTCTTGACATTAGTCACACACTCAAATTGTGCGAAAGAAATTTTTAAAGTAGACGTATATATGCGTTATTTTTGGTTTGATTGATCTGCTCTAATAGTGGATCAATAATTTAGAATGACACTCGAAAGGTATATACCTCTCATACAAAAGTTACCTTATTTGGATCAAGCCTTTGAGACCAAGGCGTCAAGCTGGGAACGTGAATGCCAGGCTAACTCCCAATTTAAATTATTTTGTGAGAAAAAATTTGTTAACCCAACATTAAAACTCTCCCGGCAAGATTTGTTTTTGGCAGCAACTGGTGATACTTATGAAGCTATAATACTAATAATTTTTTGGGGCTATCCAAGAAATATGAGAGGGAATAATTTTGTAGGTATCCTTGCGAGAATTGCACAATTGCAAAAATTGGTATTTAAAAACGGAGAGTTAACTACTGATCAATTTTTATTCATTTCAGACAAGTTAAAGGGTAGTTCGATAGGGTTAAGTACATTATCAAAAATCTTATATTTTTTTGAGGTTAAAATTGAAGGTTCCAAAAGTTTAATCTTAGATCGAAGAATAATAGAAATACTAAATAGTGGATTATATATGGAATTGGCATCAATTAAGCAGATTAATGAATATAATAAGATAAAACTATATGCTGAATATTTGACGTTAATGAATGACGCTGCAAATACCTTAAAATTAATTCCCGATCAATTGGAGTACTTTCTTTTTCATTTTGGACAAAATTTAAAAGATAATGAGTTAATGAATTCCAAAAATAGAGGATATAAAATGTGACCATATGTTACAGGTCGTGCTGTCGTATAGTGCATGAAAATGGTGGAAGTTTAGAGAATAAATACAAAATCAAAATAAATAGAAGTAATGAAAAGAATTTCCATCGTAATAATCGCAATACTTTTAATCGTAGCATATTTCTTATGGACAAAACAAAACCTGAAAGATGAAAAACCAATCGAAGCACAAGTAATGGTTGTTAACACTAAGTTAGATGGAACAGGTTACGTAATAGTACTTAGATCAGCAGGTGATCCTAATGTTTGGGTCACTGCTTTCGTAACAGAAATCGTAAAGCAATGGGATATTGTGACAGTTGACAGAGCCAATGGTATAATATTTTATAATGGCGGTAAAGAAGGAATGATACTCAAAAAGTGATTTTAAAAATTTTCTTGAAAGTAAATTTAGTTAGTTGTCAAACAATGAAGTTGCTGGGTTTCAACTATCAGTTTACGGGTCATTTGTAGTCATTGAGAATATTTGATCTGGCGTTTTACATTCTCTTACACTTAAATAGTTTCCTCACTTTAGTTACAAATTATCTTTACCCAATAAATTGTAACACGCAACTGATGGATTATATCAAGGAATATAAAAGTTTTGTAAATAGTTATTACCTCACAGAAGGTGTTCGCATTACTGTGGGCATAGTTTTGCCAGCCGTTATATTCAATTATTTTAATTTACTGTCTATTGGTATTGTGGTATCGCTGGGTGCCATGAGTACAAGTATCCCCGATACACCCGGCCCCATTCTGCATCGCAAAAATGGCATGCTGGCTGCTGTTCTTATAAACACATTAATAGCCATGCTCACTGGTTTTGCAGCACCCTTTCCATTGCTGCTTGCTGTGCTGATTTTGCTAGCCTGCTTTATATTTTCCATGTTGGGCGTTTATGGTGCAAGGGCCAACTCTGTTGGTGTTGCTGCTTTGCTGATAATGGTACTGAGTATGGATCGGCATCATGAAGGTTGGGAGGTGGTGATAAATGCAGCCTATATCCTTGCCGGTGGATTATGGTATATGTTGCTAAGCTTGTTACTGTATAGTTTTCGGCCATTTAAACTGGCGCAGCAAGCCCTGGGCGACTGTATTATT
>JANPNY010000405.1:0-2885 GCA_031427745.1 Chitinophagaceae bacterium
ACTACGAATATTATCTGCCCTTAATACGGTAGGGAGTATCTATTACGATAAAAAGGCAACATGGGACAAAGCAGTGACTTATTTTTTACAGGCTTTGACTTTAAGTGAAGCGATAGGTGATATAGATAACATTGGTGTTCAATCAGCTAACATTGGAGAAATTTACCTTCAACAAAATGATTTTGTAAAAGCCAAAAGCTTTTATGAAAAAACAATCAAAGCGCTTGGGGATGCTCCCAATAGTTCTTTTGCTTATAGTGGTATCGGTAAAATCTATCTAAATCAAGGCGATTTTGAGCAAGCCTTAAGCTACAACAATAAGTCTCTTGCAATTGCAGAAAAAACAAAAAGTAAACCTCATATCGTCCGTGCCTTCCAGGGTATTGCAAACGTATATACGGCAAAAAAAGATTACTCTAACGCCCTGATTTATTTTAATAAAGCCAGTGCCCTTGCCGAAGAAGTAAAAGCCCCAATAGACTTAAAAGATATTTACCAGGGAATGGCGGTAGCGTATGATAAAACCGGAGATTATAAAAAAGCATACAAATACAGAACGATGTATGCTGATATAAAAGATACACTGTACAATATTGAAACTGATAAAAAATTAGGTAAACTTCAATTTGAATTTGATATCCAGAAAAAACAGACGCAGGTAGATTTACTTACAAAAGATAAGACCTTGCAGGAACTTGATATTAAGCGGCAGAAAATTGCAAAAAATGCGCTGATCGGCGGGCTGCTATTGGTATTTTTCATTATGTTGGTTATTTACAGAGATTACCGGAATAAAATACGATTGAATAAAGTGTTGGACAAACAGAAAGTAGAAATTGAAGGCTTGTTGTTAAATATTTTACCTGCGGAAGTTGCGGGGGAATTGCAAAAAACGGGTGTTGCCACGCCCCGGTATTATGAAAAGGCAACTGTTTTGTTTACTGATTTTAAAAGCTTTTCACAACTGGCCGATGATCTTTCTCCGCAGGAAGTTGTTACAGAGTTAAATGAATGTTTTGTAGCTTTTGATGATATAATTGATAAATACAAACTTGAAAAAATAAAGACAATCGGTGATTCATATATGTGTGCAGGTGGTATTCCTACCGAGGATGATGATCATGTTATCAATATAATAAAGGCAAGTCTGGAAATACAGGAATTTACCAGGGCTAGAAATCAAAAAAGAGTTGCGCTAAATCTGCCGCCATGGGATATCCGTATTGGCGTTAATACAGGTCCGCTGGTAGCGGGCGTAGTGGGTAAAAAGAAATATGCTTACGATATATGGGGCGGCACCGTAAATGTTGCCAGCAGAATGGAGAGCAACGGAGAAGCAGGTCGTGTAAATATTTCAGCAGCCACGTATGAGTTTATTAAAGACAAATACGCCTGTACCCACCGGGGTAAAATTTATGCTAAAAATATTGGAGATATTGACATGTATTTTGTAGATCATGCTTTAAGCTAACAAAGTGTGTGCTGATTCCATACAAAGTATTTTTTTATTCTTAGCTACTACTTAAAATAAAAAATTGATGTACTGTTTGATGAAAACAGCTACCACTTTTTTTGCTTTGGAATGAAATATAGAAGGGTAACTTTAGTAGGTTACACTTTTATATTTCAATTGCAAGAGTGTCTTTTCTGTAAGATTTTATGATACTAATCTTAAATATCGGCAGAGGTAAGTAGGCAAAATAAAGTGCCTATTTAAGTAACTTCACATTTACTGCATTTGCACCTTTGGGGCCCATTTCAACTTCAAAAGTAACTTTGTTATTTTCTTTAATAGCCTCTGTTATGGAGTTGATGTGCACAAATACACTCTCCTGTGTTTCTGAATCTTTAATAAATCCATAACCTTTGGCATCATTAAAAAAAGTAACTATTCCTTTACGAATCAAATCGTCTGGATTGATAGGTCCTTGCTTTGGAACACCAATTTCAATATCCTCTACATTAATAATGATTTTCTTTTTGGGATCTGGTGGCTTCGAAGACAGGTTGCCATTTTCATCCAGGTAAGCGAACATACTTTCTAGGCTGTTATCGCCTTTGCTGCTATCTTTACGCTCCTGCTTTTTTTCAGCTTTTTCTTTTTTGTTAGCTTGTTTTTTCTTTTCTCTTTCCTTTTTATTCCAGGTTTCTGCCATACTGTTTTTTATATTTAATTTAAAATAGGTTGTAGTGTAGATGCAATATTACAATGCAGGTTAATGATCTCAAAACTGGTTAAACTATCACTTTAATCTGTGTAAAGGTACGGTTAATTTCCCTTCTATTTTTTGTTAGAGTATCAACAATTTCCATTTGTATATTTCATCTATGTACTACAGAATTTTTTATTGTAACTCCCATAGTATAATATATGAAGTACATAAATGTTTAACCAATTTCCAGATTTCTTTTTTTTTACCGCTATCATCAATAAACGATAAATCATGATTTTTTCCGCCTTATAATTAGCCCTTCAAAAAATGTTGACAACCTAACACTGTTTCAATCATTGCATCTAATTACATCCTCCCCCAAAAAGGGTTTCTAATAACATCCAATTGGCGAGCCGGGAGGTGCAACAGAGTGCAACGTAGGCCTGGCTTCCAGCGGTGTTTTAATGCGTTCCAGGGTTAGGTGAAAATACCCTTTGTCTCCGGCGTTCTTACTAGCTTTTATTTGAGTGGTTGCAATTGTTTTTATTTCGTTTATGGCATTTTGCATACAGGCTTTTGTTGCAAAAGAAGCATCATTGTTTACCGATACTGCCAATAAATAAGTCAGCAATAATTGCTCATTCTGTTTCTGAATGTGGGGATTGATGCCCATCGGTTCACTCTTAGGTGGCGTCTTGGCTAACTTTGACCTGCGCTTGCCCATGTATGTGG
>JANPNY010000406.1:0-6485 GCA_031427745.1 Chitinophagaceae bacterium
CTCCACATAGCTTCTTGGCCCGGACAAAAAAAAAGTATGGATGTAAAGAAGATGAATTGACCGGTCAAAAAATTTCCGTAAAATATATATTCGAAAAAATAAAAGCTAAATATTTAATCATGAAAGATCAACAATTAAGAAGTAGCAATTGGTTTGGCCGCAAAGGCAAGGATGGCTTTATTTACCGTGCCTGGATGAAGAACCAGGGTATCCCGGCAGACATGTTTGAAGGCAAACCTGTTATTGGTATCTGCAATACCTGGAGCGAACTAACACCTTGCAACGGGCATTTTAGGGAACTGGCAGAAGCGGTGAAAAAAGGCGTGCTGGAAGCAGGAGGTTTTCCGGTAGAATTTCCAGTGATGTCTTTGGGCGAAACATTGATAAAACCCACGGCCATGTTGTACCGCAACCTCGTGAGTATGGATGTGGAAGAATCCATCCGGGCCAACCCAATTGATGGGGTGGTATTGCTTTGTGGTTGTGACAAAACCACGCCTTCACTGGTGATGGGAGCCTGCAGTGTCGATATCCCAACACTCGTTATATCCGGAGGACCTATGCTGAAAGGACATTGGAAAGGAAAGAATATTGGCACTTCTGATGTATGGCGTTTTGATACTGCCCATAAATTAGGCCAGATAACCGCCGAAGAATTTGTAGAAGCAGAAGCCTGCATGGCCCGTACACCGGGGCATTGCGCTGTAATGGGAACGGCGTCTACCATGGCAGTAATGGTAGAAGCATTGGGACTGTCGTTGCCTAACAACGCTTCGATACCTGCGGCAGATGCCAGGCGAAAAGTACTCTCACAGTTGTCAGGCAGACGCATTGTTGAAATGGTAAAAGAAGACCTGACCTTATCAAAAATTCTTACCCGGCAGGCATTTGAAAATGCCATTATGATCAATGCTGCCATAGGAGGCTCTACCAATTTTGTAATTCATTTGCTTGCCATTGCTGGCCGCATTGGGATAGATTTAGACATTAATGATTTTGATAAATACTCTCAGGGCATTCCGCTGTTGGCCAACATCCAGCCTTCCGGCGAAAACTATATGGAAGACTTGTATTATTCGGGTGGTTTACCGGCACTGATAAAGGAGATGGAAGCCATCATTCACAATGATGCCATCACAGTGAATGGTAAATCGATGGGTGCTAATTGTGCCAGCGCAGAAGTATATGACAGAAAGATCATCAGCACCATGCAGGATCCCTTTAAACCTGAATCAGGCATCGTGGTAGTAAAAGGAAACCTGGCACCGAATGGCGCCGTGATAAAACCTTCAGCTGCAACCCCGGCCTTGTTGAAACATTCCGGCAAAGCCGTGGTGTTTGAAAATATAGAAGACTACCACGCAAGGATAGATGATCCAGAATTGGTGATTGATGCCACCAGTATTATGGTTTTAAAAAACGTTGGACCAAAGGGCTATCCTGGTATGGCTGAAGTGGGCAATATGGCTCTGCCAAAAAAATTACTGGAACTGGGTGTTACAGATATGGTGCGTATTTCTGATGGCAGAATGAGTGGTACCGGTTTTGGTACGGTAGTGCTGCATGTATCACCCGAAGCAGCGGCTGGTGGTATATTGGGCCTGGTGCAAAACGGGGATATCATCCACCTCGATGCTCACAACCGCACGTTGCAACTGGATGTGTCTGATGAAGATTTAACCATCCGCAGGGCAGCCTGGCAACAAACCGAAACCATGCATTCCCGTGGTTATGTGCACCTATACCAAACCCATGTAGAGCAAGCACATCTGGGTGCCGATATGGATTTTTTAAAGGGGGGTTCAGGGAGTAAGGTTTCGAGGGATTCGCATTAAAACAGTTATAAGTTATGAGTGAAAAAGTTGTAAGTTGAACGTAAAATAGTTAAGTACGATTGTATTTTCTTTCAATCAATCAATACTTATAATTTACCTTACTAACCGCACAACCAATATCACGAGCATACAGTCTACATAACTTTTTACTTTTTACTTTTCACTTTTCACTTTTTACTTCACCACCTCACTCGTATAATGAAAACTAATATCCGGATTGTTTTGGATTTCGGTATTTAAAAACCATTCGCTATTGGCCAGGTACACCAGTTGTCCGTCTTTATCTGCAGCAATATTGGCTTGTTTAAACCGGATGAAATCTTCCAGTTTCTTAGGGTCTTTACTGCTTATCCAGCAGGCTTTAAAAAAGGGCAGACTATTCATTTGTACCGAAGCGCCATATTCCTGCAACAGGCGATATTGAATTACTTCAAACTGCAGTTCGCCCACACAACCAATAATTTTTTTGTTACCGCCAAACTGGGTAAACAACTGCGCCACCCCTTCATCCGTTAATTGCAGCAAGCCTTTTTCAAGCTGCTTGGTTTTCATTGGATCTTTGTTTTGCACCTCTTTAAATATCTCGGGAGAAAAGGATGGGATACCGGTGAAATAAAACTTTTCTCCTTCGGTTAATGTATCACCAATTTTAAAGTTACCGGTATCAAACAAACCCACTACATCACCGGGGTAAGCTTCTTCAATTACATCTTTTTGGCGTGCCAGAAAACTATAGGGATTATTAAACCGCACTTCTTTTTCGAGGCGCACATGGTTGTAATATTTACTTCGTTCAAACCTGCCACTGCACACCCTTAAAAAAGCAATTCTATCCCTGTGCTTGGGATCGAGATTGGCATGTATCTTAAAAATAAATCCACTGAACTTATCTTCCTCAGGTGCAACATCCCTGATGGTAGTATGACGAATGCGGGGCGTAGGTGCAATGCGGATAAAGGTTTCCAGCATTTCCCGTACTCCAAAATTATTTACGGCACTCCCAAAAAATACCGGCGCCACTGCTCCACTTAAATAATCGGCTACATTCAACGGACCGTAAACACCATCTATCAGTTCCACATCTTCTCTTAAAGTTGCAGCATCTTTCTCCCCTATTTTAGCATCCAGTATGGTATCATTAATATCAGTAATGGCCACCACATCTTCGTCGTTGGCCTTAGTGCCTGCGGCAAATAATACCAGGCTTTTCTGGTGCAGATCATACACGCCTTTAAAATCTTTACCACTATTGATGGGCACCGTCATCGGGTGCAATTGAATCTTTAATTCGGCTTCAATCTCCTCCATTAAATCAAACCTGTTTTTACCATCCCTGTCCATTTTGTTGATGAACACAATTACCGGCGTTTTACGCATGGCAATTACTTCCATCAGTCTACGGGTTTGGGCTTCCACACCATTCACACTGTCAATTACCAACACCACACTGTCCACAGCCGTAAGAGTTCGGTAGGTATCTTCCGCAAAGTCTTTGTGACCGGGGGTATCCAGCAGGTTGATGAGGTTGCCTTTGTATTCAAAAGTCATCACACTTGTGGCCACACTAATGCCCCGTTGCCTTTCAATCTCCATAAAATCGGAGGTGGCGTGCTTTTTTATTTTGTTACTTTTAACCGCACCGGCAGTTTGAATGGCACCACCAAACAACAGGAACTTTTCTGTTAAGGTTGTTTTACCGGCATCCGGGTGACTGATTATTGCGAATGTTTTGCGTTTGTTGATCTCGTTTATGTACTTCATATACCCCGGCCCCACCGGGCTTATTATTTTGAGGCGCAAAGGTAAGGGTTGGCAAAGGTTATTGCAAAAGGAAGGAGAATGAACCATTTTAGGGTTATTTTTCATCAAAAAACAAGCTGGCTGAATTATAAACTAGCTTTGCAAAACATTTTTAAAATATCAATAAATGTCTTATTCTATTCCTCCTCAAACCCGTATTGGTCATGTTCACCTGAAAGTTGCTGATATTGAACGTTCATTAAAATTTTACCGGGATTTGCTGGGCTTTGAAATTACGCAACGCTATTGTGAAAGTGCTGTGTTTATCAGTGCAGGTGGCTACCACCATCACATTGGTTTAAATACCTGGCACACACTGGGCGCAGGCCCTGCACCAATAAATGCAGTTGGTTTATATCATACAGCTATTTTGTATCCAACCAAAAAAGACCTGGCCGATATTGCAAAACGAATTAATGCCGCCAATTATCCAATTACCGGCGCATCAGATCATGGAGTTTCTCTGGCAATTTATTTAAATGACCCGGATGGCAACGGTGTGGAATTATACTGGGACAGGCCTAAAGAAGATTGGCCAACAACAAATGGCAACTTAGCTATGATTACCGCAGCAATTGACTGGGATGATTTGATGAATGGTTAAAAGTTTGCGCTTGCCCAAGAGTTTACACTTACTAAAGATTTACACTTGCTTAAAGTTTACTCTTGCTTAAAGTTTACACCTTTTTAAAAAGGTGTAAACTTTACCCGAAAACTTTACCCGAGAACGTACATTAAAGGTGTAAACTTTTTGCAGAATTCATTTTTCATCATCAAGTGCTCCGGGAAAGCCGTAATAATAATCTGTCATGTCTTTGTGTATTTTAATAAATCTCTCTTTCCCGCCGAACCATTCTAAAACTTCGCTTCTCAATAATTTAGTTGGCTTATCGCTGATGATACTATGATAGGACGTCCATGGATACAGGACAAAATCGGTAACGAGTGCATGCTTTTGAGCATTGGCATGTACATAAACAATGGCATGGGTAAACTGGCTATTTCTTAAAATTTCTATTCGTTTAAAAGTTCTGTAAAACAGGTTGCCGGTTCTTTTGTACATTTTATTAAACGCCATTGCATAAGAAGTGAAAAGTCTTTTGAAAGTCATTTCTACAAGTGTGTTAATGTCTTTATTCTGCAGAAAATGTTGTTCTGTTTTTGTTCTTTTCTCCAGCGCCTCAACCCACCGTAGGATTTCAATTTCAGATTTGATCCTTATGATGAAATGAAAATGGTTGGGTTATAAATTCCATGCATAGGTATCTGCCACAGGAGAAATGTACAGGGTATATTGACGAAGGAAATAATGATAGTTTTCATCACATCGAAATAGCAACTCACCATTGTTTGTTTTGTTAAAAATGTGGTACGTTTTATCAAACTCAAATACGGCAGTATATTTTTGGTTGACGGGCATGTTTAAAATTGAGAAGAAAATAGAAGCTGTTTAATTAAGATTTACTTGAGCTGCAAAGTTTACACTTGCCTAAAAGTTTACACCTTTTTAAAAAGGTGTAAACTTTATTGAAGAACTTACCATTTTAAAAAGGTTTAAACTTTTTGAAAAAACCTTCAACACCTACAAATCAAATTTTATCCCCTGCGCCAATGGCAATTTGTCTGTGTAGTTGATGGTGTTCGTTTGCCGGCGCATGTATACTTTCCAGGCATCACTGCCACTTTCACGTCCGCCGCCGGTTTCTTTTTCACCACCAAATGCACCACCAATTTCTGCGCCGCTTGTTCCGATATTTACATTCGCAATGCCACAATCGCTGCCTGCATAGCTCAGAAACTTTTCAGCCTCCCTTAAATTATTGGTCATAATGGCGCTTGACAACCCTTGCGGAACACCATTTTGCAATGCAATAGCTTCATCAATGGTTTTGTATTTCATCAGGTACAAAATAGGTGCAAATGTTTCGTGCTGCACAATCTGGTAACTATTTTTTGCTTCTGCAATACAGGGCTTCACATAACAACCACTCTCGTAACCTTTGCCTTTAAGCACACCGCCTTCTACAATAAAATTACCTCCTTCTTCCTTGCACTTTGCAATGGCATCCACATACATTTGTACCGCAACTGTATCTATCAACGGGCCTACATGGTTCTTTTGATCCAGCGGATTTCCAATTTTTAATTGCCTATAAGCATTTACTAATTTTTCCTTGAATTTATTGTACACTCTTTCATGAATTATCAAACGACGGGTGCTGGTGCAACGCTGTCCTGCTGTACCAACCGCACCAAATGCGGCGCCAATTAAAGCCATATCCAAATCTGCATTTTGCGTAATTATGATAGCATTGTTACCACCCAGTTCCAGCAAACTTCTGCCCAGCCTTGCAGCAACAGCTGTTGCCAATGCCTTACCCATTCTTGTACTGCCAGTGGCCGACATTAACGGAATTCTTGCATCTGCACTCATCCATTCGCCCACTTCCCTGCCACCCATTATTAAATTATTTACGCCCTCAGGCACATTATTTTTCTTAAATACTTTGGCAGTAATATGCTGACAGGCAATACCACACAAAGGTGTTTTTTCACTCGGCTTCCAAATACAAACATCCCCGCAAACCCAAGCCAGCATGGTATTCCAGCTCCACACCGCCACCGGGAAGTTAAATGCAGAAATAATACCTACAATTCCCAACGGGTGATATTGCTCGTACATCCGGTGGCCCGGTCTTTCGCTGTGCATGGTGAGGCCATGTAACTGGCGGCTGAGGCCAACAGCAAAATCGCAGATGTCAATCATCTCCTGCACTTCGCCCAGGCCTTCCTGCAAGCTTTTGCCCATTTCGTAGCTTACCAGTTCGCCCAGCGATTGCTTGTTCAGTC
>JANPNY010000407.1:0-3366 GCA_031427745.1 Chitinophagaceae bacterium
AGCACAACCCATCATCATTACGGAGGTAAAATGGTATTTGGTAAAGATGGGTGCCTGTATTTTTCTGTTGGAGAAAGAGGTAATGAAAAGGGAAACCCCCAAAGTATTGGCAACGACCTTGGTAAAATACATCGTATAAAAGCTGATGGGACTATACCTTCTGATAATCCGTTTGTCGGCCTTAGTAATGCGATGTCTTCTATCTATTGCTATGGAAACCGCAACCCACAAGGGTTAGCGCTAAATCCTCATACAGGTGCCATCTGGGAAAATGAACATGGCCCCATGGGTGGCGATGAAATTAATATAATCGAAAAAGGTAAAAATTATGGTTGGCCCGTTATCACCTATGGGGTTAATTACAATGGTACACCTATTACAGATAAAACGGCCATGCCCGGGATGGAGCAGCCTATACATTTCTGGGTGCCATCTATTGCAACAAGTGGTTTGGCATTTGTTGACGGAAGCAAGTACAAAGGGTGGGAGGGTGATGTACTTTCCGGCTCACTAAAATTTAACTGGATAAGCCGGTGCCATACAGAGGGAAATATAATTACAACTGAAGAGAGTATGCTTGCAGGCATAGGTCGTCTCAGAGATATAAGAACCTCACCGGATGGGTATATATATGTAGCAGTAGAAAACCCCGGTTATGTATTTAAATTATTACCCGTCGCAAATAATACTTATATAAATAAATAAGTTGTAAGAGATATTTAAAAAAAGCCTTTTCAGATTGCCTTGTTTAATAAAAAAGGAAACTGAAAAGGCTTTAATATATTCAATTAGATAACGATCACGCTATTGATGCCACCAAATTCATTGGCAACTTCTTTATCAGCTTCTGGTTCGTTAACCCATTCATTTTCGTTAATACGGTATTTAAACTGGTGCTCAGTATTTTTTGGTAAAGAAACATCACATGTAAACGTTCCGTCTTTTTTCTTACTCATAATGATTGAGGTTTGCCAATCACTATTTAAGCCAAGAATTTCAATTGTTTCTGCATTTTCAACTGCAAAAGTAAATTTCACTTTGCAATAATCTTTTGTTTTGAAATAAGTTTTTTGTACCATTTTTTTGTGTTTTGATTAAAACTTTCAGCTATTAATACATAATGCAAAAAAAGGTAACCCTTGTGGAACTGCGTTCTTATGCAGGTGTGTGGATAAGTAGCACTGGATATTTTTAAATTAATCAATAAACATTATCAACTGTAAACATGTATAAAATTGATTGCTATTGATAATTCTAAAATAGCAAATATCATTTTCTGTGTAATCCTTTCAATAAATTATGTTTATAAACTATTGGATGGTGCGGCGTAATTTAAATCCGCAGAAATTGCATGGACTGCCTTTTTTAAAAAATGTATTCAGTTAAACCTTTCACAACATTTTTTACATAAAATCTTGCTAAACGTTTAATTATGGTATTTTTGGCCCTATTAAAATTTTACTTATGAGTATTGCCTGGATTATTTTTATTGTTGCCACCATTGGCTGGCATGTTGGTATGTATGGAATGTTTAAAAAAGCAGGTATAGATGCCTGGAAAGCGCTGATTCCCTTTTACAATACCTGGTGCATGGTTCAAAAAATGCAATTACCGAGGTATTGGTTTTTTTTACAGATAATACCCATTGCAGGGCAGTTTATAACCATTTGGATATTGATTAAATTTGTAGAACATTTTGGCCGCTTTGGTATCGGCCACCATGCTTTAACTGTTTTTCTTCCTTTTGTCTATTTTCCATACCTGGGCTTTAATAATCAGGAAAGATACGCTGGCAGTATGGTGGTAAATAATTATAAAAAATCAGGTACCCGGGAGTGGGTAGATGCGGCTGCATTTGCTATTGTTGCGGCTACACTTATACGCACATTTGTTTTTGAAGCTTATACTATACCCACCCCTTCCATGGAAAAAACATTGTTGGTAAACGATTTTTTGTTTGTGAGTAAATCTGCATACGGTCCTAGGTTACCCAATACCCCCATCGCTATGCCTTTTGTACATCATACAATGCCTTTTGTAAATAGCAAGGCGTATGTGGAGTGGATTCATATTCCGTACACACGGTGGTTTGCATCACCCGTTGTTAGAAACGATGCCGTTGTATTTAATTTTCCGGCCAATGATACATTAATAAATGATGAAGAAAATTTTGGTTCTAAAGTTACTTATTACCAGAAAGTAAGGGAAGTGGGGAGAGATAAAGTGTGGCAGGATTACGGTCCCGACGGTCAGGATCTTATTATTGTGCGACCAGTTGACAAGCAGGAGAATTTTATTAAACGTTGTGTAGCTGTTGCCGGAGATAAACTGGAAATTAAAAATGCTGTTTTATATATCAATGATGTGGCACAAACAGCACCCGAAAATTCAGAAATGAATTATGAAGTACACACCAACTCGCCGCTTGATGAAGATGTACTTAAAGAAATGGGCATCCATACAGAGCCGGACCTGCACGAATTTACTCCCTATAATGGTGGTGTTTACTTTATTAATATGACGGAAGGCGAAAGAAAGCAACTGGCTGCTTTAAAAAATGTGGTAAAAATTATTCCATACATTAATGCGGTAAGCCCCGAATTGTATCCTTATTACGACACAACGGTGCATTGGAGCATTGATAATTTTGGGCCATTGCAGGTACCTAAAAAAGGAGAGACCATTCAATTGACTGCAGATAATTACATCCGTTACCAGCGCTGCATTGGAGCCTATGAAGGCAACAAAATAGCGTTCACCAACGGAAAGGTTTACATCAATGATAAAGAAGCAGCTGCTTATACTTTTAAAATGAATTATTACTGGCTGATGGGCGACAACAGGCACAATTCATTAGATAGCCGCTATTGGGGGTTTGTACCCGAAGATCATGTGGTAGGGAAAGCATCGCTCATTTGGTTTAGCTGGGAAAAAGGCCCAAGGTGGAAGCGGTTATTCCGTTCTATTAAATAGGTTATTGGGTATTAGTAAAATCGTTTTATTTAATTATAATAGGCCACCAAGCGTACGCTGGGTGGCCTATGTTTTTTTAAATTGATTAAGGGAAGATGATCTGCAACGGTAAACGTAATGCACATTAGTTTTACCTGCGAATTTTTTTAAAATCGTAAAGTATATTTTGGTATAAATCCTACTACAAAAAAATATAATTTTTGCTTAATACGGTTTAAAAATAAATGCAAAATCACCCTTACCTCCGCCTTTGTTGTGTTGAGGAGGAGGACAGCATTTGCCTTATTTTAGCTATTTCATCGATCGTTTCGTCGCTAACCGCTTTAAAAATTCCGGCATCTTCGTTTGTTGCTCTAAAAAATCTTTAACTGATTTATCCCTTCCATTGAATTC
>JANPNY010000408.1:0-1807 GCA_031427745.1 Chitinophagaceae bacterium
ATTGTAAGTAACATAAATTAATATTTCACGATTTCTGGCAATGGTAATGTTATTGTCTCGTATGCCAATATTAGCCCCATAAAAACCTGTAAGCACCGATCCATCGCTCCCCGGATCAAATGTAATATTGTTTACAGTTGCTATGCCTGCAAAAGCCTGCAGGTTCGCATTTCCTTTAGCAGGAGAGTCATTGGGATCCAGCCAGTTGCCCGGACCTATTATGATAAGCTTTTTGCTGATAGTAGCACTTAGTGTAGTAGCAGGAAACATCAGGATGGTATCTCCTGAAGCCGCATCTGCATAGGCCGCAGCAAAAGTAATATAATCTGTCCCTGAAATAGGGCTGCCAAAAAATCCAACCCTGCGTATTTTAGCATTAGCTGCAGTAAAAACGAATGTACCTGTGAGTAATAGTAAAGCTAGCTTTTTCATTTTTTTTATTTTGTTGTTATAATTTATCGAAAGTTAATTGTAGAGCAATCGGCTTTTTTAAGGATTTATTGGAAGGAGGCAACACCTGTTAATTACAACGCACTTAAATAAGGTAACGATAATTGTATACCAGGTCATGCTAATGCAGCTTACTTATTTGTTACCGTAAGCCTCTTCGTGTGCATGTAATTTTAGTGTTTTTTTATTTAAAATGCAATACCCCCCATCGGCTATTTAAATATATTTTTTTTATAGTGAAAAAAATATTTGAACAAAGAATATCCCTTGCTTTTGTTACCGGTAATTATAGGTTTTGCTTTTTCAGTTTGTTTTGTGGATAAAAACAGTCTTAGGTATCCAGGTAATTAATCAGATTTATTGAATGACGGCATATTCAGCGTTCGGTTAACGTTTGATAAAAGCCGCAGGAAGCTGCTGCCTGTCAATTGATATAGCTTATTAAATGGCCCCAGAAAATTTGGTTTTAAAAACTGTTATCAAAGAACAGGATTTTATTTTATTGTGTTTTTAAAACTACTTCGTTTAGGAAATAAAACCTGTATAAAAAGAAGGACGGTATAAAGCAAATGAAGTAAATTTAATTAATATTAATTCACCTCAAGCGCCGGCGTATGAATACAAACATCAAATTATTGATATCCATTGCTATCACCTTATCAGTAGTATTTTTAGGATACCTGGCTAATAATAATTGGCAAATTGTTCCTGGAGTTTTCATTACATATGGTGGCATCAGCCACAAAAAATATCGCAATGATGATACTTCTAAAGTAGCTATGCAATACAGCACATACTGTGCAGGTTGCCATGGAAAACAAATGGCGACTTATGTTAATCATTCCTGGAAAATAGGTAAAACCAAGTCAGCCATTTTTAAAGCCATCAAATATGGCTATCCCAATGATGGCATGCCCGGGTTTGAACCTACCTTTAGTGACAGAGAAATCCATGAATTATCTAGCTACCTGCTTACAGGCATTAACAAAGCGCAAACTCAGCCGCCCAAAAATAAAACCATTCAAAGCGGTTTGTTTACTACACAACAATTAACTATTAAGACAGACACCATTACTTCCGGCATCAATATCCCCTGGTGTATTGCGTTTTTACCCGGCGATGAATTATTGGTAACTGACAGAGATGGAAAATTATACAGGGTTAGTAAGGGAAAACCACTGCAGGAAATTAGTGGCGTGCCCAAGGTGGTGGCCAAAGGTCAGGGTGGTTTGTTTGATGTGTTACCGCATCCGCGCGTCCAGTCGAAATACTGCGTCGGCATGGCCAACTCGCCGGGCGCGACCTGTTCTGCGAGGCTTCCCACCGCCGAAAAGCCAAGCAGCATCGTGGCACCGGC
>JANPNY010000409.1:0-2056 GCA_031427745.1 Chitinophagaceae bacterium
AAATTAAAGGGGTAAGATGGAGCAAAACCCATGCTTGCTGGTATATGCCTTTCAGCAAAGAAAATTATACCGCATTGGCGAAGCGTTTCCAAGGTACAGCAACAATAGATTCAACGGCATTCAGGGAATACCTTGATAAAAGAAAAAAAACAGTACCAATTAAAGAAGCCGCCGCGGAACAGCCTGCCCTTGCACCTGTAAACCTTAAAACATACGATATCAGCGATGAAAATCTTTCGCAACTGGTACGCATGGTAAAAACGATGCAACTGGCTGGTAACCCGAGAACCACTATTAAAACATACAAGAACGAGTTTCATAAACTGCTACAAACCTTAAACAATAAACAGGTAGAAACTTTAACGAGCGAAGAAATAAGAAGTTATATGTTTTTCTCCCTTAATGAATTACAGTTGAGTGTAAATACACTTAACACCAGGCTGAACGCTTTAAAATATTATTTTGAAAAGGTATTGCACCGGGAGCGTTTTTTTGTTGACCTGCCAAGGGCCAAAAAACCACTTACCTTACCCAACGTGTTAGCCGAAAGTAAACTGGGCGATTTTTTTAAAGCGATAAAAAATAGAAAGCATAAAGCAATTTTATTTACCGCCTTCAGCACCGGGCTAACGGTAAGCGAAGTAACCAAATTACAACTAGCCCATATAGATGATGCCAGGATGCAAATATTGGTAAAAGATGCAAAGGGGGGAAAGGACAGATATGTAATGCTAAGCCCGATGGTATTAGACGTTTTGAGGAATTATATAAAAGAATTAAAACCCATGCCGCTTACATATATTTTCGAGGGTTTTATAAGAGGGAAAGCATGCAGTGACAGAAGTGCAAAGGAAGTATTTGCAAATGCAAGAAGGTTGGCAGTCATTCGGAAGCAAGTTACTTTTCACTGTTTGCGCCACAGTTTTGCCACACACCTGTTAGAAAAAGGAACAGATGTAAAGTACATCCAGGAGTTACTTGGGCATTTTGATATACAGCCCACCATGCGGTATTTGCATGTGGCAAGAAAAGATTTAGTGAATATTAAAAGCCCCTTGGATGATATTTGGAAAAGCGGGGGAATAGAGTGGTAAAAAAAAATAGTCGCCACTGACTATTTAAAAAAAGCGGGTTATTAAGGAAATAGGCGCAACCGAACATTTAAAAAGAGCGTGTACAATTGACTTATTTTTAATAATAAAAAATTTGCAGTTGCCGACAATAGCGTATATTGCTACGTTAGCAGCGGTACTATGAGCAGTAAAATAATTTGCATAGCTTTCCTGGTAGTAACTATTTTTTCCTGCCGAAGTTTGGAAACAAAACCAATTACTGAAATTAAGAGTGATACTACTTTAGTCCTTAACTTAGCTTTAAGGACAGCATTTTACCATGACAACCTTCCAAGCATTGACCCTCTGAAAAAACCTTATCATTTTGGAGATTCAATATTATTTTCTTCAACCACATTGCCATTGTCAATTCTACCGAGAATGAGTGATACAATAAACTTCAAAATTCTTAGTCGGAAAGAAATAATATTATTGATGCAAACGGAAAGTGACTTGAACAAAATTCCAAATTACTTAAATATTGGTGCATTTGAGAAAAGTGACACTAGCTATTACGTAAGTGTGCAGAGTTTAAACTGTATAAATTTTGGAGGCGGTGGACAAATTGGGATTTATATTGTTAAGGCAAATGACTCATTTGTAGTCGTAAACAAAATGAGTAGTAATATCAATTAAGTACCTCTGCTAACATGGGTATTTGCAATAGCAGGGCTGGACGGAAGTCCCTCGGCTTTTAGTCCATTACCGGGCAGTAGTTCCGGCTGACATTTTTCAATTTACTTTTGTTCATCATTTATAATTTTAGTTTATTAATTTAGCTTTTGTTTCGGCAGACGTTTTTCAATTGCCCTGCCATCGCAAATACCTGTCGTTGGGCGTCAGCAAAAAATGCCCCTGTCAATCGCAAATTTGTTTCTTAAATAGGAAACTTATATCTTTACCGAAAATAATTTGAAAGCGTAAATGGAATATAAATTCAAAGT
>JANPNY010000410.1:0-4253 GCA_031427745.1 Chitinophagaceae bacterium
TATATCGAATAATAATAAAACTTAGATTGGTTGGCCTTTAACTTTTGGAATTATACAAATACTTATTGTATTCCATTTTTTAGATGATCCATCAATTGGTAGGTTTTTTTAGCACAATTGAGTTATGCAAAGAGATCAGTCATTACAACAAATAAAGGACACCCTTCAGTGGGATATTATTATTATTGGTGGCGGTGCTACCGGACTTGGTTGTGCTGTGGATGCAGCCAGCAGGGGTTTAAAAACATTGTTACTGGAAAAGTATGATTTTGCAAAAGGTACCAGCAGCAGAAGTACCAAACTAGTGCATGGTGGTGTGCGGTATTTGGAGCAGGGTAATATCCGGTTGGTAAGAGAAGCTTTGTTTGAAAGAGGAAGATTGTTGAAAAATGCGCCACATGTTTGCCATACGTTGGCATTTATAGTACCCTCCTATAAATGGTGGCAAAAATGGTATTATGCTTTTGGATTGTGGTGGTACGAATTTTTGTCGGGCAAACTTAGTTTAGGCAAAACAAAATTACTGTCAAAAAAAGAGGCTTTGCAAAATTTGCCCGACATGGCTGCTGAAAAACTAAACGGCGGTGTATTGTATTTTGACGGGCAGTTTGATGATAGCCGTCTTGCTATAAACCTGGCGCAGACAGCAACTGAACAAGGTGCAACCCTGCTTAATTATGTCGGTGTAACAGGGTTTATTAAAGAAGGGGGAATTATTAATGCTGTGATGGCAACCGATGAAATAAGTGGTAGTACTTTCGAAATTTCCGGTAAGGTAGTTATAAATGCAACCGGTGTATTTGCAGATGAAGTATTACAAATGGCGGAGGGCAATAACGAACAAACAATTGCGCCATCACAGGGAATTCACCTGGTGGTTGACAAGCATTTTTTTAAGGGCAGTGTTGCATTGATGATTCCAAAAACGGAGGATGGACGGGTTCTTTTTGCCATACCATGGCACGATAAATTATTGTTGGGTACAACAGATACGCCCATTGAAAATATTACAACCGAGCCCAAACCATTGAAAGATGAAATTGATTTTATCATTCATCATTTTAACCTGTATGCCTCCTCAAAAATTGGCTATAGCGATGTGTTAAGTGTGTATGTTGGCTTACGGCCATTGGCAAAAACAGGTACCGAAAAAAAGACTGCTGTAATGCCAAGAGATCATCATATTTTGGTGTTGCCTTCCGGTCTTATCCATGTAACTGGTGGCAAATGGACCACGTACCGAAATATGGCAGAGCATGCAGTGGATAAAGCCATTACACAAGCAGGCTTAAAAAAACTGGCATGCAAAACCCAGCACTTGCGGCTCCATGGTTGGGTTTCTGAAAATGATAGTTCTTATTTATCTACTTATGGTGCCGATGCAGCGCTTATCAAAAAACAAATAGAATCTAATCCGCCATTGGCAGAAAAAATTCATCCCGGATATCCATATACAAGGGCAGAAGTAATTTGGATGGTACAACACGAAATGGCAATTACAGTTGAAGATATCCTGGCAAGAAGAATTCGCTTGTTATTTTTAGATGCAAAAGCTGCGAAGGAAGCCGCCCCAACGGTTGCTGCTATTATGGCAAATGAAATGCAAAAAGAGGAGGCTTGGGTTACTGAACAGGTAGCTGCTTTCAGCAAGTTGGCCGCAGGATACCTCGTTACTGATTTTTAATTTTTGACTTTTAACTTTTAACTTTTAACTTTTGACTTTTAAACCTTAAAACAAATATTTATGTCTCCTTTTGTTGCTGAATTTGTAGGAACCTCCCTGGTGATTTTATTAGGAAATGGCGTGGTAGCCAATGTTGTATTAAGCAAAACCAAAGGCAACAATGGCGGCCTAATCGCTATTACATTTGGCTGGGCGATGGCTGTGTTTGTAGGAGTGTACGCCAGCGCAGCGGTCAGTGGTGCTCACTTAAACCCGGCAGTTACCATTGCCCTTGCAATGAAGAGTGGCGATTGGGCCAATGTGCCTTTATACATTACCGCACAAATGCTGGGTGCCATGTTTGGTGCTTTTTGGGTATGGTTGAGTTATCGCCAGCATTTTGACGCAACAGACGATAAGGATTTAAAAATGGCTGCATTTTGTACATCACCCGCCATCCGCAATCCGTTCAACAATTTTATTGCTGAAGTAATTGCCACCTTTGTGTTTATAATGGGTGTGTTGTTGTTAAGTTCACCTCAATCAAAGCTTGGTTCGCTTGATGCTTTACCGGTGGCATTTCTTGTATTGGCAATTGGCTTATCATTGGGTGGTACTACAGGTTATGCGATTAATCCTGCAAGAGATTTAGGCCCAAGAATTATGCACTTTATTTTGCCCATCAAAAATAAACGGGATAGTGACTGGGGTTATAGCTGGATACCGGTATTAGCGCCAGTAGTGGGTGCAGTACTGGCAGTACTGGCATTTAAAATATTGTAAATATTATTTCTTCACCAGGTTATTAATCATTCCATTAAAAATAAAATAATGAAAGGGTAAAACGGCGTACCAGTACAATCGCCCCCACAATCCTTTCGGGCGAAAGGTAGCTGTTTGTTTTAGTTGAAATTCTTCCTTCACTTTTACTATTTTAAACTCCAGCCAGGCTTCGCCGGGCAGTTTCATTTCGGCAAATAGCAGCAGGCGCTGGTTTTAGTTTGTCTGCAATTAATACCCGCCAAAAATCCAGCGCATCGCCGGGGTGGATGGCATTGGTATTGGTTCTGCCTCTTCTTAAACCAACACCGCCGGCGGCTTTATCCATCAAGCCCCTCACTTTCCACAAAGTGTTGCCATAGTACCAGCCTTTTTTGCCGCCAATACTCCAGATATTTTCCAGCACTTTTTCTTCTTTAATGGTAAGCGTTCTGCTTTTAGAATCTTTAAAGCAACCAAATACGGGCACTTCAATATTATTCATCCAGTTTTGGTTGGCGTTGCTGCTACTGAACGAATCTTTCCAGCTGCTGAGCACCAAATTCTGTTCTACTTTTTCAAAGGCTAGTTGCACGGCCGTTTTGTAGGTTAAAAGTTTAATGCCTAATTCATTTGCCAGGTTATTGGGCATGGCAATAATATTAATTTTCATGCTGTTTACCAGGTTTACCAGGTTTACTGCAAGAGGGTAACTGGTAGAAGTAATAAAGTAAAGCCAGTAAGATGATAACCTCGGTGTCATTATCGGCAAAGTAAATATCCATCGCTTTAAACCTCTTACTTCAGCAAACTGAAGCAGCATTTGCCGGTAGCTCAATACTTCCGGGCCACTTATATCGAAGTGTTGATGATAGGTATTTTCTTTAAGGATGGATGCAGACAAAAATTCTATTACATTTCTTACTGCAATTGGCTGGCATTGAGTATTAAGCCATTTTGGTGTAATCATCACCGGAAGTTTTTCTACCATGTCACGGATAATTTCGAAAGAGGCACTGCCCGAACCAACAATGATACCTGCCCTGAACACCGTAACAGGAATACTGCTTTTATTCAACCGGTGTTCTACAGCAAGCCTTGAATGCAGGTGTTTGGAAAGATGTTCCTCGTTTACAATACCGCTCAGGTAAATGATTTGTTTGCAATTTGTTTTTTCAATGAGTTGTATGAAGCTTTCTGCAGAGGCCAGTTCCTTGCTTTCAAAATCGCCGCTGCTGCTCATGGAGTGAATTAAAAAGTAGGCGGTATCTATTTCAACAGGAAAAACTATTTTGGAGCAATCTTCCAGAAAATCAACTTCAATGATGACAATATTTTCGTGCAGGTGCTCGGCGGCAAAGCGGCTTTTGTTGCGTACGCAGCAATAAAGCCGGTGACCTGCATCAAGCAACACCGGTATAAGCCGTTGACCGATATAACCAATGGCACCTGTAACTAAAATATTCAAGGCAAAGCAATTTTAAAAGTGAAATTAATTTAGCGCCAGGTTAAAAAGGAAGTAGGTCACATAAAGGTAGTTGACATCAAATGATAAACTTTAAGAACGCTTAAAATCAGTGCCAGCTACCCTTGCAATTACCCCATCAAAACAGGTATGAGGTAACACAGGTTATTACAATATTGCGCTTATTTTGTTTAGCACTGCCAATCATTAAATGCCGGGTTTATTATTTTTTTTAAAATGGTAAGTATTTGTTAATCAAAATTTATGGTGCAGCGAAGTAATAAGTTCAAGGTCTTGTCTGTTAAACTTAACATTATGAAAAAAATTCTAACACTATTGGTTTGCATTATTATCGTTCAACTTACA
>JANPNY010000411.1:0-2490 GCA_031427745.1 Chitinophagaceae bacterium
ATTTTTACGATAAAGATTTTTTATACAAATTGAATGGTGAAAAAGCAACCAATGGTAAAACAAACCAGGAAATAGAATTAACACCAACTGACAAAAGCAAACCTTTCTTTAAGGTTTTATTGTATATAGATAAATCGTCCACCACTATCAGCAGTTCAAAGATTTTTGAAAAGGGAGGCAATAAATATACTTATACCGTTAGTAATATGAACACGGCAAACCTTGTTCCGGATGCAAAGTTTGTACTGGATACAAAAATGTTTCCCGGTGCGGAAATTGTTGACTTAAGATAATACTGCATTAACGCTATAGACCAAAAAAGCGGAGTACTGAAAATTCAGTCTCCGCTTTTTATTTGGTTGATGCCGTAGTTTATTATTTCACTGATCAAAAATATTTTAATGCAGTAAGTATATTTTACTCTTAAAATGCCTTCAAATCGGTATTTTAAACCCAACAATTTTTATTACTGTTGTTCTATTAGTTGAATCTCACAATTTATTTTTACCTCATCACTAACTACTACCCCACCAGCTTCTGTAACCGCACTCCAGGTAAGACCAAAATCTTTACGGTTAAACTTTCCATTAATTGTAAAGCCAGCTTTTGTATTTCCGTAACCATCTTTTACAACACCACCAAATTCCGCAGACAACTTTACCTCTTTGCTGGTACCTTTTATAGAAAGATTACCGTACAAATCATAAGAGCCGTCGTTGTCAATACTTACAAAACGGGTTGCATCAAATTTAATGAGGGGATAACTTGTCTCACCAAAAAAATCCGCACTTCTTAAGTGAGCATCCCGCTGTTCGTTTCCGGTATTAATGGAATTAACCGTAGCTGAAAAACTCACAGTTGCTTTTGAAAAATCTTCGTCTTCCGTTACAGCATCCACTGTAAAAAGACCAAAGCTGCCTGTTACATTCGTTATCATCAGGTGCTTTACTTTAAATTGAACTTCACTGTGGGTGGGGTCCACAACCCATTTTTTTATTGCCATAATTTTTAATTTTTTTCAAATATACAATTATCAATGTTTAAACATTAATATATTTTTTATCGAAAAAATCCCGGTGTTTAAACCGGGATGTAAGGAAGTATATTATTTATTAGCATCTGCAAATTCACGCCTTATGATATTTAACGCTCCGCCTGCTTTAAACCATTCAATTTGTTGTTCGTTGTAAGTATGGTTTACCTGGATGGTTTCGCTGCTGCCATCTGCATGGTTTAATACCAGTTGCAAAGGCTTATTGGGAGCGAATGCCAGTAGCCCTTCAATATCAATAGTATCATCTTCCAATATCTTATCATAATCTTCTTTATTAGCAAAAGTGAGCCCGAGCATACCTTGCTTTTTAAGATTGGTTTCATGAATACGGGCAAATGATTTTACCAAAACGGCTCGTACGCCTAAATGCCTTGGTTCCATGGCTGCATGCTCTCTTGAGCTTCCTTCACCATAGTTTTCATCGCCTACTACAATTGTTCCAATACCTGCAGCTTTGTAGGCTCTTTGAGTATTGGGCACGGTGCCATATTCGCCCGTTAACTGATTTTTTACGCTATCTGTTTTTTCATTAAAAAAATTCAGCGCACCAATCAGCATATTATTGCTGATATTATCTAAATGCCCACGAAACTTTAGCCATGGACCTGCCATGCTGATGTGATCGGTGGTACATTTTCCCTTTGCTTTAATCAACAGTTTCAAACCTTTTAAATCCACACCTTCCCAGGCGGCAAATGGATCTAACAATTGTAAACGTTTACTATCAGGAGAAACAACTACTTGTACAGAACTTCCATCGCTGGCAGGTTTTTGATAACCGGCATCTTCCACTGCAAAACCTCTGGGAGGTAATTCATATCCCGTCGGTGCATCCAGCATTACTAATTCTCCTTTATCATTAATTAAAGAATCTGTTAAGGGATTAAAATTTAAATTACCTGCAATTGCTAAAGCCGTAACTATTTCCGGACTACCAACAAATGCAAACGTATTAGGATTGCCATCAGCACGTTTGGCAAAGTTGCGATTGAAAGAATGTACGATGGTGTTCTTCTCTGCTTTTTCTGCCCCTACCCTCGCCCACATTCCTATACATGGTCCGCAGGCATTGGCAAAAACGGTAGCACCAATTTTATCAAACACCCCTAAAAACCCGTCTCTTTCAATTGTATATCGCACCTGTTCGCTACCAGGTGTAATAGTAAATTCAGATTGAAGTTTAAGGCCTTTATCAGTTACCTGTTTCGCAAGGCTTACTGCACGGCTGATATCTTCGTAAGAGCCGCTTAGACGTGCGATCGTCTCAAGTCAAGTCATGACGATCCTAAAGAAAATGAAATTGATGCCAGTGATCTCAGAAACAGAACGCGTCGCGCTCGAAGCCGGTTCGACCTGGGTTGACGCCGAGCTTTTCTCTGGCCGTCCTGACTTCAACCGTATCAGAAAAGAGCCGTATGCAAGACCGTCTGCGGAAG